>DASYXX010000460.1:0-5759 GCA_035934395.1 Streptosporangiaceae bacterium | reverse complement strand
TCCAGCTTGGCCTGCCGGCCGGCCGGGCGAAGCCCCGCGGCCCGCAGCCGCCGGTCGGCCGCGTCCAGCAGCGGCGGGCCGCCGCGGGTCAGCTCGACCTCCACCTCGTGCCACCGGGACAGTGTTGGCCCCTGGAGGGGCGACCCCCATGGACCCCCCCGCAGGGTCGCGGCGTCGCCGATGGCCTGGGCCGTTACGTCGTTGTCGGCCACCTCGGCCAGCGTGTCCCCGGCCTCGTCCAGCAGGACCCGGCGCTGGCGAACCGTGGTGATCCGGGCCACCGGCCGCAGCTCCGCGCCTCGCGTGAACGCGCGCACGAGCCCGGCCAGTTCCGCGGGCACCTGCCGGGAGGACCGGCCCGGCGGCAGCCGGATCTCGGTGCCGTGTCTTCCGCTCGCCTCCGGGGCGCCTCGGAGGCGCCGCCTTCCCTCCTCGCTCGTTCCTCGCTCGTCAGTCCAGGCGGCGCCGCGCCCCTGCGGCTCGCTCATGCCGTCGCCGCCCAGCGGCAGCTTCAGGTGCCAGCCCGCGTCGCCGCCGCCGGTGCGCCGCCGCAGCGTGATCCCGTGGCGGAGCAGCCGCAGGTCATCGGTGTCGTAATACTGCGCCCTCAGCGTCAGCTCTTCCGGGTCGGACTCGCCCGCGACGTCGGGCAGGCCGGCCAGGTCCGGCAGCGCCGCCTCCTGCGGTGCCTCGTACTTGCGTTCGATCTCGGTGAATTCAATGGCCATAACGGCTCAGCTTCCCCTTGCTGCCGACCTGACCCCGTGGTTGGCGAGCTGATCCAGCCGCTCCTGAGCCTTTCCCAGGCTGTAATGGTGCCTGGTCAGTCCGGCCCACGGGTCGCTGGAGCGGTCAAGCCCGGCCACGCGGCGTCGGACCGTGCGCAGCGTGAACCGCCCCGGCTCGAGCCCGCTGTCGCTCAGCTCGTCCCAGTCCAGCGGGACCGCGACCGCGGCGCCTGGTCGGGCCCGCACCACGTACGGGGCTACGACCGTCTGGGCGTAGGCGTTGCGCATGACGTCCACGTACAGGCGGTGGCCGCGTTTGTCCTTGCGCTGCTCGATCGTGACCACGTCCGGCATCCGGGTGACCAGCAGCCCGCCGACCTGGCGGGCGAACCCGCGCGCCGCGTCGAAGTCGCCGTCGGCACGCAGCGGCACGTGGACGTGCAGGCCCTTGCCCCCCGTGGTCTTGACGAACGACGTCAGGCCGAGCTCGTCGGCCAGCAGCTCCCGCAGCCGCAGCGCGGCGAGGCGCACGTCGCCGAAATGATCGGCGTCCGGCGGGTCCAGGTCGAAAACCACCTGGTCCGGCCGGTCGAGCTGGCCGACCCGGCTGAGGAACACGTGGAGCTCGATGCACGCCTGGTTGGCCAGGTAGACCACGGTCGCCGGCTTGTCGCAGATGACGTGGTGCAGCAACCCGTCCTGCTTCTTTACCTCGGCGCGGGTGATCCAGCCGGGGAAGTAGTCGGGCACGTTCTTCTGGAAGATGCGCTGGCCGGTGATGCCCTCGGGGTACCGGGCCATCGCGACCGGCCGCTCCTGGAGGTAGGGCAGCATCCAGTCGGCCACCTGCGCGTAATACTCGACCAGGTCGCCCTTGGTGATCTTGTCGTCGGGGAAGAAGACCTTGTCGGTGTGGGACAGGTCAACCCGGATCCCCCCGACGTCCATGCTTTCTGCCTGCTTGCCGGTCATGATGGTGTCTCCCGGACTACCTCGTGCGGATCCTTGTCGTCCCTCAGGCCCTGGAATCTCGGGTGGCGCAGTTGCCCGTCGGTCGTCCACTCACTGAAGCCCACCTCGCCGACGAGGCGGGGCTCGACCCAGTGCACCCCGCGTGCCCCGCGTGCCGATGGCCGCGGCGGGTCGCCGCGATCGAACGGCGGCCGGTCGCGCTCCAGGCTGGCCAGCGCCGCGTGGAGGGTGTCCAGGGTTCGCTGGCTGAAGCCGGTGCCGACCTTGCCGGCGTAGACGAGCTTGCCGTCGGCGTCGTAGTAGCCGAGCAGCAGCGCGCCGAACCCGGTCCGCGACCCCTGCGGGTCGGTGAAACCGCCGATGACGAACTCCTGGCCGCTCTCGCACTTGAACTTCAGCCAGTCCTTGGTCCGGCCGGCGCGGTACGGCGCGTCGGCGCGCTTCGCGATGACCCCCTCCCAGCCGTTGGCGCAGGCCTCCCGGTAGTACGCCTCGCCGTCGGTGTCCCGGTGGACGGTGAAGCGCAGCGGGTCGTCGAAGGTCAGCAGGTCGCGCAGGATCTGCTTGCGCTCCCGCAGCGGCACCGTGCGCACGTCGCGGTCCTGGGCCCAGAGCACGTCGAAGATGTAGTAGAAGACGGGATACCTGGCGATCAGGGCCGGGTCCGGATGGCGGACGCCCAGCCTCTGCTGCAGGCGGGCGAACCTGGTCTGGCCGTCCTCGAACGCGACGATCTCCCCGTCGACGATGAAGCTGTCGGCCCGCTGGGCCGCCAGCGCCTCGGCTATCTCCGGGTAGGTGCCGGTGTCCTCTTTCTGGTTGCGTGTCATGAGCCGGGTCTGCGCCCCGGCGCGGAACGCAAGGCACCGCTCGCCGTCGAGCTTGCGCTCGTAGATCCACGCCGGGTCGGAGAACCGCTCCTGGGTGAGCGTGGCGAGCTCCGGGTCGAGCCAGGCCAGCTCATCCGGTCTTGCCTCGGGGACCCGCGGGGGGGCTTGGTTCGCGCCGTCCGTCATTTCTCGTCCGCCACCTGCTCGATGTCCTTTCCCGACGTCACCGATTCCGGCTCGTCCTGCTCGGGATCGCTGCCGGGCTCGGCGAAGGTATCTGCCTTCTTGACCAGCAGCCATACTGGCCCGCGCTCGTCCCGCCGGGCGGCGATCCTGGTCAGCGAGTAGCCTCCGCGCAGCTTCGTGCCGTGCAGGTCAAAGGTGACGTGCCCCTGCTCTATCGCCTCCGCCACGGGCACGGTCTTGCCTGAAGAGTCCTTGGTGCGGTTGTCGTAGGTTCCGGTATCCCACACTATGACCGCTCCCGCGCCGTACTCCCCCCGCGGTATCGTGCCCTCGAAATTCTCGTAGTCGAGCGGGTGGTCCTCGGTCGGCACCGCGAGGCGCTTGACCGCCGGGTCGGCGGACGGCCCCTTGGGGACGGCCCAGGATTTCAGTACCCCGTCCGCCTCCAGCCGGAAGTCGTAGTGCAGCGAACGCGCGCTGTGCTTCTGCACCACGAACGCAGGCCGCCGACCCGGGCGGCGCCGACTTCCCGAGGGCTCGCCGCCGCGGTGCAGGTCCCGCTTGCTGCGGTAAGCGTGCAGTGCGTCGTTCTCGCCCATCTGTGCTGGTTCCTCCTCTCCCGGCCCGCAAGAGTCCTGGAACACCCCTACCCAGGACGAGCCGGCGGCACCGCCGGCCGATGGTTTGAGAAGGCGCAGCCCAGGTAGAGAAGGGCGTCGGTGGCCGCCTCGGAGGTAGTGGAGGAATACGTCGAGGAGTGACCGTGTGTGAGCGCGGGGTGCCGACTCGGAGCGTGTTTAAACGGCCGTTATCCAGGTACTTAGCGGGCTATGTACGATGCCCGAGAAACCGCGGCGTATCCGCCGGGGAGGTGGTAAGTCATGAAAGCAGCGCTACCCGTCATACTCACAGTTTGGCTGATCATCGGCGCCATCGCCGGCTACCAGCGCCATTACTACAACGAGCGCACGGAGAACTGCGCTCATGCAGGGACGATAGCCGTAACTATCCTGGCCGGCCCGCTGAACTACTTCGGCATGAACCCGAAGATCTCCTGCACGGCGCCGAAGCCGAGCCAGTGACGCCCTCGACCGGGAGGAATCGCGGATGCTTGCCGTAGTTGCCGCCATTATTTTCGCTATCGCGTTCATCATTCGCGTCACCGGAACGGCCACGGACGCGGTGTTCGCACCCGACAGCCTGCTGCTCGCGGGCCTGGCCCTGCTGGCCCTGCATCAGGCGGGCATCGGCACCAAGTGGCGGTACCGTCGCTGACGCAACCGGGACGTGGTAAGCAGTGACATGCCCGATGGAACGCTTGACCTCGCGGACCGGCTCTGGCGAGGCGAGGTGTCGGCCGCCGAGTATCACCCGGTCGGCCACCGCGGCGGGCTCGCCGAGATCTGCGACGGCGTGGCGTTCGTCCCCTCATTCGCCAACGTGTCGGCGTTTGTCAGTGACGACGGCCTGGTCCTCGTGGACACGGGGAGCTCGTTCGCCGGCCCGACCGTCCACTCCGAGCTCCGGCGGTGGACCGGCCAGCGGCTCAACACCGCCGTGTATTCGCACGGCCACATCGATCACGTCTGCGGCCTGCCCGCCTGGGAGGCGGAGGCGGCGGAGCGCGGCTGGCCGGCGCCGGTCGTCGTGGCCCACGAGGCCGTGGGACGGCGGTTCGACCGGTACCGGCTGACGGCGGGCTACAACACGGCGATCAACCGGCGCCAGTTCGGCATCCCGGACCTCCGCTGGCCGACCGAGTACCGGTACCCGGACCGCGCCTACCGCGACGAGCTTGTCCTCGAGGTCGGCGGCCGCGCCTTCTTGCTGCGGCATGAGAAGGGCGAGACCGACGATCACACCGTGACCTGGCTGGCCGACGCCAGGGTTCTGTGCTGCGGCGACCTGTTCATCTGGGCGTCGCCGAACGCGGGCAACCCGCAGAAGGTGCAGCGCTACCCGAGGGAATGGGCCGCCGCCCTGCGCCGCATGGTCGCGCTTGAGCCCGAGTACCTGCTCCCGGGGCATGGGCTCCCCGTGATCGGCGCCGACCGCGTCCGGCAGGCGCTCACCGACACCGCCGACCTGCTGGACGTTCTCGTCGACCGGACGCTCGAGGTGATGAACGCCGGCGGCCGGCTGGACGACGCGATCCACGGGGTGCGGCCGCCCGCCGATCTGGAGGCCCGGCCCTATCTGCGGCCGGTCTACGACGAGCCGGAGTTCATCGTCCGCAACGTCTGGCGGCTGTACGGGGGCTGGTGGGACGGCAACCCGGCGACGCTCAAGCCGGCGCCCGAGCGCGCGCTCGCGGCCGAGCTCGCCGGGCTGGCCGGCGGCCCCGCGGCCCTCGCCGACCGGGCCCTGACGCTGACCGAGCAGGCGCTGGCCGGCGACGACGCGGAGACGGCGCTGCGCCTCGCCGGGCATCTCGCCGAGCTGGCCTGGCTCGCCGCCCCCGGCGACACCGCGATCGCGGCGGCGCGCCACCGCGTGTTCTCCGCCCGCGCGGACGCCGCGACCTCCACGATGGCCCGCGGGATCTTCCGCTGGGCGGCCCGCGAGCCGTCGCCCAGATAGCGCACCCGCGGGCCGCCAGGGTCAGCCGCGGGCCTGGCTGGCCCACCGGGCCACGAGCTTGTCGAGGACCGGCGCGAGGCCGCGCAGCTCGTCGAGGTGGGCCTGGGCCAGCCGGGCCAGCCGCGCCTCGCCCTCGGCGGAGAGCCGGACCCTGGTGATGCGGCCGTCGGCGTCGTCCCCCCACCGTTCCACCAGCCCGGCGGCCTCGGCACGGTCCACGAGCTCGACCGCGCTGTGATGCCGGAGCAGGAGGTAGCCGGCCAGGTCGCCGATGGCGGGGCCGCGGTCCCCGCGGTGGCCCTTGATCGCAAGCAGCAGCTGGTGCTGGGCGGGAGTCAGGCCCACGCCGCGGGCCTGGGTCTCGCTCCAGTTCAGGAAGCGCCGCAGGCCGACCCGGAACGCCAGCAGGTTCTCGTAGTCGTCACGGGTCATGGCCCAGAGACTAACCTGGCCTGGCCATGAA
>DASYXX010000451.1:0-5415 GCA_035934395.1 Streptosporangiaceae bacterium | reverse complement strand
GTGTCGGATGCCGCGGAGTTGGCGATCAGCCTGAGGCCCGAGATGGCAGCAGACCCGATCTTGGATGCCACTTCGATGACCGGCCGAAGCGTCCGGGACAACTGGACGACGTCGATCACCATGTCGCCGCCGAACTTGCGGGAGGCGCCGTTGACTCGGCGGTCCGGCGACACCGCCGCGTCGAAGGTGAACCTCGATCTGCTGGTTATGGCCCCGTGCTGGATCAGGCTGCGGGCCACCGGGTTGATCTCGTACCAGCGGACCTCGGCACCGGCGCCGCCGAAGACCGTGTGCTGTGTCCACAACGCAAGGACCCCTCGATGAGCGGGGTCGACGGCCAGGACGGCCTGGGTGTTACGGGCATCGAGGGTGTCGAGCTTGAACGCGGTCCCCGGCTGGGGCGCCGCGGCAGGGATCTTGTAAGCGCCGACCCGTACCGCGGTTCCGGTGGCCGGGATCGTCGCCGTGCCAGCCACCGACCTGGTCACCTTGAACAAGGTCAGGAACGTCGCCCCGGCGGAGGGGATCTTGTCTGGCCGGGCAACCGCCCATCCCGTCGGGCCGGGGTCCGCCTGGTTGGCCGGCACAGGGGTGAACGCGGCAGAGCCGTTGGCGTTTTTCAGCGGGCCTGCGATTCCGGCCTTGAACGTGCTCGCCGCCGGGCACCCGGGCCGGGATGGCGGCTTGGTCACCCAGGCGATGCCGGCTCCGGCGAAGCTGGTTCCGTTGAAAAGGTTGAACCCGGTGAGGATGAAGTCCCTGGTATCCCCGAGCTTGGGATAGTCCGGGAACGCGGCCCCGAAGGTCAGGTTGTACCGGCACCAGCTTCCCGCCGACAGCGTCGGCGCGGCGCTGGTGCTGAAGCCGAAGTTGATGAGGTTCTCGCTGGCAGACACGATGTCGTCGGTCACGTAATAGAACCGCTTGGTGCCCGGGTCCCAGATAACCTGCACGTCGAACACGTCGTCCGTGCAGGTCGCGGTGGCGCAGCCGGTGAGCTGCAGCAGCGGGCCCGCGGCGATCGGGGTGTTGCTCGTGCGGGAGTAGATGGCGGCCCTCGCGTTGACCAGTTCGATGTACCTGGCGGTGCCGATAGCGCCTGTGGAATCCGACGGCGCCGCGGTTGTATCCCGCTGTCCCGCCCAATTCCGCGGAAGCGAGGGTCCCAGCGTGGCGGCAGCAGGCGCTGACGCCGGTCCGGCCAGCCGAGCGGCAGCGGCGTCGGCGGCCGCCTTCTCGGCGGCGTAAGCGGAAGGATCGGGCACCCTCAGCGGCACCATTCCTGCGGCCCGCGGTGTTAATCCGGCCGGAGCCGGGTGGTTGAGCTGGAGTGTGAATCGTGCTCGCAGCCAGGCCTGCGGGCCGCCGCCGGCGCGGGCCGCCACGGCTGGCGCGGCCGCGGCCAGCGCGGCCAGGATCAGGGCCGATGCTCCCGCTGCCGCATGTGCCGATCTCAACCTTGGCTTCACTCGGGTCGTTGCGGGCGCATCTCCCGGCTCAGACCGGCCCGAACGGCGTGACAACATTGGCTTCCCCCTTCGCTTCGGCCTGCCCATTCACGGGGGAACTCGCGGCCGAACCTCGTGGGCGTCACGCTATCTCTCCCGGCGTGCCCCCGCATCGCGGCGAATCATGGCAGATGAGTGCTGGATAAATCCACCCGTTCCGTGGCGACAGCCCGTGATCCTGGTCGGCAGGTGTCTGCTTCGTATCCCTGACGTGCGCTTCGCGGGCCACGGTGAGCAAAGTCTGTCCCCAGGGTGACTCCGTGCCGTGGGTCCACAGGGCCAACCGCGGCGTCAGCGGATCAGCGCAGCAGGAGGCGGGCGGCAAGCTCGAGGTGGTTGCTCACGTCGTCGGCCGACGCGCGCCGGGTCACCCAGGCGACCAGGTTCGACAGCCATACGTCGCCGATGACGCGGGCGATGGCCTTGTCGTCGGCGGAGGGCTCGCCGTCGTGCATGGCCCTGGTGAGCATGTGCTCCATCTGTCGCGCCACGGTGTTGACCTCCGCCGCGGCGCTCGGGTCCGCGAACATGAAGGCCCGGGTCATCGCCTCGGTGAGCAGCGGCTCGCGCTGCATGGACCGGGTGATCCGGCCCAGCACGTACAGCATCCGGTCGTAGGGCGTCTCACCCGGGATCGGCCGGCGGTCGAGCCTCTCCTGGGTCTCCTCGAACTCCCGGGCCAGCCCTGACACCAGCAGATGGATCTTGGATGGGAAGTACCGGTACAGCGTGCCGAGCGCCACATCGGCCCGCTCGGCCACGGTCCGCATCTGCACCGCGTCGTAGCCGCCCCTGGAAGCCAGCGCCAGCGTGGCATCCAGGATCCGCTTGCGACGATCACGCTGCGCGGCCGAGCCGAGCTCGGCAAGGGACGCGTTCGGTGCGCCCGCGTCGGTAGTACGCGTTCTCGGTGCTGCCATCAAGGCCTCTCGTGGTCTCGGCCTGCCGCTGGACCGCTCCCGGTGATCTCCGGTTGGCGATTAGCGCAGGCCGGGACCGGATACCGTGGTCCATTTGGACTGTCAGCCTACCAACGGGGGCGCGCCTGGTCAGGCCGCCTGCCCTGGCCGCCGGCCGGTAAAACGTGTTCTAATTTTGCGTGCCGGAGCGGTCATGCCCTGGGCACCAGGACGCCACGGAAGCAAGCGGGGAACTGAGTGGACTTCACGCTCGAGGAGACCCAGCAGGCGGTCGCCCGCCTCGCCGCCGAGGTACTGGACCAGGGCCGGCCGGCGGCGTTGCCCTCTCCGCTGCCCGCGGCCCGCGACGCGGACGGGCATGACCAGGCGTTGTGGAAGGAGCTCGGCCAGGCCGGCCTGCTGTCGCTGGCCCTGCCCGTCGAGCTGGGCGGCGACGGGCTCGGGGTGATGGACGTGATGGTCCTGCTGACCGAGGTCGGCAGGCGGGCCGTCGCGGTGCCTGCCCTGGCCACGCTGGGTCTCGGGGTCCTGCCCGTAGTCCGCTGGGGCGACCGTGACCTGCAGCGGACCTTGCTGGCCGGCGTCGCCGCCGGCGATACCGTGCTCACCGCGGCGGTCCGCGAGCCCTCGGACGTGATGCCCGCGCGGCCCGCGACCACGGCGGCGCTGAAGCCCGCGTCGGGCACCGTCTCCGGCGTTAAGGTCGGGGTGCCGTACGGCGCGGCCGCCGACTGGATCCTGGTCCCGGCCAGCCTTCCGGCCGGCGGCACCGGGGTCGTGATCGTCAGGGCGTCGGCCGGCGGGGTGTCCTGGCGGCGCACGCACAGCTCTTCGGGCAACCCGGAATTCACGCTGCGGCTGGACGAGGCGCCGGTCGCCGACCTCCTCGGCCCCGATGAACGCGGCCGGGCCGCCCTGGATCTCTACCAGCTCGCAGTGGCCGGGTCCTGCTGCCTCGCCGACGGCGCGCTGGCCGGGGCGCTGGCGCTGACCACAGCGCACGTGGCCTCGCGGCAGCAGTTCGGCCGGCCGCTCGCCGCGTTCCAGGCCGTGGCCCAGCAGATCGCCGACGTGTACATCGCCTCACGCACCCTGCACCTGGCCACGCTGTCGGCCTGCTGGAGGCTCCACGCGGGGCTCGAGGCCGGTGACGATCTCGACGTGGCGGCGTACTGGCTAGCCGACCAGGCGCCCGCGGCGCTGATGACCTGCCACCACCTGCACGGCGGGATCGGCATGGACGTCAGCTACCCGCTGCACCGTTACTCCTCGCTGGTCCGCGACCTGGTCAGGTTCGTGGGCGGCGCCGAGTACCGCCTCGACCGGCTAGGCACCTGATGTTCCTCGACCTGACCGACTCCCAGGTCGTGCTGCGCGACGAGCTGCGGTCGTACTTCGCCACGCTGGTCTCGGCCGACGAGCGCGCCTCGATGCTCTCCGACCGGCACAACGCCGCCTACCGCGCCGTGGTGCGGCGGATGGGCCGCGACGGGTGGCTCGGTCTTGGCTGGCCGACCGAGTACGGCGGGCGCGGACTCGGCCAGGTGGAACAGCAGATCTTCGTGGACGAGGCGTCCCGGGCCGACGTGCCGCTGCCGTCGGTCACCCTGCAGACCGTCGGCCCCACGCTGCAGGCGCACGGGACCCCGGAGCAGAAGGAGTTCTTCCTGCCCCGGATCCTGGCTGGCGAGCTGCACTTCGCGATCGGGTACACCGAGCCGGAGGCCGGCACCGACCTGGCCGCGCTGCGGACGCGGGCGGTTCGCGAAGGGGACACCTACCTGGTCAACGGCCAGAAGATCTTCACCACCGGCGGCCACGACGCCGACTACATCTGGCTGGCCTGCCGCACCGACCCCACCGCGCCGCGGCACAGGGGGATCTCCATCCTGATCGTCGACACGACCGATCCCGGCTACTCGTGGACCCCGATCATCACCCACGACGGCGCGCATCACCTGAACGCGACGTACTACTCCGACGTCCGAGTCCCCGTAACGATGCGGGTCGGGGAGGAGAACGCCGGCTGGCGGCTGGTGACCACGCAGCTCAACCACGAGCGGATCATGCTCGGCCCGGCAGGCCGGATCGCCGCCCTGTACGACAGGGTGCGCGGCTGGGCCGTCGGCCGCAGCGCACCGGACGGCCGCCCGCTGCTGAGCCAGCCGGACGTGCGGCACGCGCTGGCCGAGACGCGCGCCTGCCTGCGGGTCAACGAGCTGCTCAACTGGCAGGTCGCGGTCGCGCCGACGGTGGACATCGCCGACGCGTCCGCTACGAAGGTCTTCAGCTCGGTACGGTTGCAGCGGCTCGGCCAGCTCCTCGAGGAGGTCGTCGGCCGGCACGGCGACCCGGCCGACCCGCCGACCGCCGACCTGATGCGCTGGCTCGACGTCCAGGTCAAGCGCAACACCGTGCTGACGTTCGGCGGCGGGGTCAACGAGGTCCAGCGGGAGCTCATCGCGACGGCCGGGCTCGGGCTGCCGCGGGTGCCCCGATGAGCGAGTCGGCGGGGCGCTTCAAATGCGCCCCGCAGGCGAGCGGGAAGGTACTGATGGGAGGGACGCGCACGTGACCGCCGACAGCTCGGCCGCCATCAGGGCCGCCGCCGCCCGGGTCGCCGCCGCCGGCGAGTCCCAGGCGCACCAGGCCCGGGATCCCGTGAACCTGCCGATGATCAACAACTGGGTCGAGGCGATCGGCGACGCGAACCCGGTCTACACCGACGCCGAGTTCGCGGCCCGGTCGGTGCACGGCGCTCTCGTCGCGCCCCCGGCCATGGTGCAGGTCTGGACCATGCGCGGGCTGCACCCGCGCCGCGACCGCGACGATCCGCTCGGCCTGATGACCGCGGCGCTCGACGAGGCCGGGTTTACCTCGGTCGTCGCCACCAACTGCGAGCAGTCCTACCACCGCTACCTGCGGCACGGCGAGCAGGTCGCGGTCCGGGCGAGCCTGGAGAGCGTGACCGGCCCCAAGCGGACGGC
>DASYXX010000398.1:0-12563 GCA_035934395.1 Streptosporangiaceae bacterium | reverse complement strand
CAACCCGCGGCTGCGCGCGGCCGGCCTGACCCGCCGCCGTGCGCGGCAGGCCGGGCTGACCGGGTCCGCGCGCCCGCCGCGGCGCTTCGTGCTCGGCGTGACGCCGGTGGTCCGCTCCGAGCCGCTGACCGCCGCCAACGGCTCGGCATCCCATCATTCTTCCGAACGGAACGGGGTCCGGGCGGACCTGGCCGCCCCGGGCCGGCCCGGACTCAACCGTCTCTGGCGGGGAAGGAGCCCGCGATGAGCGCCCAGTCCCTTCTCGAGGTCCGCGGGCTGTGCGTGGACTACGGCGCGGGACCTGACGCGGTGCACGCCGTCATCGGCGCCGACCTGGAGCTGCATACCGGGGAGGTGCTGGGCCTCGCCGGAGAGAGCGGCAGCGGCAAGTCCACGCTGGCGTACGCCATCACCCGGCTGCTCAGGGCACCGGGAATGATCACCGGCGGCAGCGTGACCTACCACCCCGAGGCGGGGGGGACCGTGGACCTGCTCGCCGCCGACGAGGGGGCGCTGCGGGTGCTGCGCTGGTCGCAGATCTCCGTGGTGCTGCAGAGCGCGATGAACGCGCTCAACCCGGTGCTGACCATCCGGTCCCAGCTCACCGACGTGCTGCAGGCGCACCGGCCGGGCATGAGCAAGGCGGAGCGCGGGGCGCGAGCCGCCGAGCTGCTGGCCATGGTCGGCATCACCGCCGACCGGCTCGGCAGCCATCCGCACGAGCTGTCGGGCGGCATGCGGCAGCGGGTGATGATCGCGATGGCGCTCGCGCTGGAGCCGCAGATTGTGATCATGGACGAGCCGACCACCGCGCTGGACGTGGTCACCCAGCGGGAAATCCTCGAAGAGCTGATGGCGCTGCGCGAGCGGCTCGGGTTCGCCGTGCTGTTCATCACGCACGACCTGTCGCTGCTCATCGAGATCGCGGACTCGATCGCGGTCATGTACGCGGGCCGGGTGGTGGAACGGGCCGAAGCGAGCGCGCTGTTCCGTGCGCCCCGCCATCCGTACAGCCTCGGCCTGCTCACCTCGTTCCCGGCGCTGCACGGGCCGCGGCGGCCGATGACCGGCATCCCGGGCTCGCCGCCTGACCTGCGGCGGCTTCCGGCCGGATGCGTGTTCCACCCGCGCTGCCCCTACGTGATGGAACGGTGCCGCACGGAGGAACCGCCGCTGCTGCAGCTGAACGATGGTGGCAAGAGGGTCGCCGCCTGCTGGCTGCAGGACGGCTCGGTGCCGGTGCCCGCCGACCTTGCCGTGCCGGTGCCCGGCGCCGCCATGGCCGTCGCCGCGACACCGGCCGCGAGTCCGGCCACGCCGAACGTTGGGAGCCGATCATGACCCAGCTGGGGGTGACCGCCCTGTCGCCCGCGACCGGAACGCCGCTGCTGGAGGCGCGCGGCCTCACCAAGCACTTCCCGGTACACCGCGCGGCCTCCGCGGGCCGCGCGGTGCGCGCGGCCCGCCGCGGCCGGGGCCGGGGCCCCGAGGTCGTGCACGCGGTCGAGAACGTCTCGCTCACGCTCCCCGAGGCGAGGGTCACGGCCGTGGTGGGCGAGAGCGGCTCGGGCAAGTCGACGCTGGCCAGGCTGCTGGCCAGGCTGCTCAGGCCGACCTCCGGCGAGCTGCTGTTCTACGGCAGCCCGGTGCTGCCCCACGGGCACGGCAGGCGCGACTACGCGCGCCAGGTGCAGATGGTGCTGCAGGACCCGTTCTCCTCGCTCAACCCCGTGCACGACATCCGGTACCACCTGGCCCGGCCCCTCCAGGTGCATGGGCTGCTGCCGCGGGGAGTCAGCATGGACGACGCGATCGCGGGCCTGCTGGAGCGGGTGGCCCTCACCCCGGCGGATCAGTTCCTCCGCAAGTACCCGCACGAGCTGTCCGGGGGCCAGCGGCAGCGCGTCGCGATAGCCCGCGCGCTCGCGGTGCGGCCGCGGGTGCTGCTGGCCGACGAGCCGGTCTCGATGCTCGACGTGTCGATCCGGCTCGGCGTGCTCAACCTGCTCGGTGACCTGCGCGACCGGGAGCGGCTCGCGATCCTCTACATCACGCACGACATCGCCTCGGCCAGGTACCTGGCCGACACGATCGTCGTGATGTACGCCGGGCAGGTCGTCGAGTCCGGGCCGGCCGAGGTCATCACCGACCAGCCGGAGCACCCGTATACCCAGCTGCTGCTCAGCGCCGCGCCCGACCCCGACCGCGGCGAGCCGCCGACGCTGAGCGGCCGCGGCTCCCCGCCGAGCCTCGTGGCGCCGCCGTCCGGCTGCCGCTTCCACCCGCGCTGCCCGCACGCGATGGCCATCTGCGCCGACGCCGTCCCCCCGGCGCTCGACGTCGGCGGCGGCCACAAGAGCGCCTGCTGGCTGCACGCGCGGGACCTAGATGCCGCGCAGGCCAGCCCCCTCGCCCGCCGCCCGGCGGGCGACCCGACCGACCCGCACGGTTCCGCACCCGCCCCGGAAAAGGAGAAGGAGGAGACGTGACAAACCGGGAAACCCCTTAGCGAGCACCAGCGCGGTCCCCGTCCCAGGGGACAGCACGCAACGAACGCAGCAATGGCGGGTCGGCGGTGCCTACAGCACAGGGGCAGGCCCGGCCGACCAGCGCCGCCCAATTGACCACAGACCCCGACACGGTCGTAACAACAAGCCGGCGACAAGCCGGCCGGGCATAACGGAGTTTAGGCAATGCGTCACGCACTGATAAAGAGCCTGGCTGTGGGCGCCATCCTGAGTATGGCAGTAGCCGCCTGCAGCAGCTCGGGCTCGAGCTCGAGCAAGTCAACCAGCACCTCCGGCAAGACGCTGGTCATCGACGACGCGCCGCTGTCGCCGATGACCGACACGTTCAACCCGTACTCCGCGACCTCCACCGGAGGGCCGGGCGGGGTGACGGCGGAAGGCCTGTACAACGAGCCGCTGTTCATCTGGAACACCCTGAACCCGGGCCAGGCGCCGTTCCACATCCTCGGCACCGGGTACAGCTGGTCCAACGGCGGCAAGACGCTGACGATCACGACCCGGCCGGGCGTGAAGTGGAACGACGGGCGGCCGTTCAGCGCGAGCGACGTCGCGTTCACGTTCAACATGATCAAGGCGAACCCGGGCCTGGACACCAACGGGACCCCGGTGCCGGCCAGCGCCTCGGCCCCTAACTCGACCACGGCGGTACTGAACTTCAAGGCGCCGCAGTACGCCAACCTGTTCCTGATCGGGCAGGCCTACATCGTGCCCCAGCACATCTGGTCGAAGGTGAACCCGGTCACGTTCGCCGACCCGAACCCGGTCGGCACGGGACCGTACATGCTCGACAAGTTCTCTCCCCAGGGCTTTACGCTCAAGGAGAACCCGCTCTACTGGAACAAGAGCGCGGTCCACGTACCCGAGATCTCCTACCCCGCCTACTCGGCGAACTTCAACATCGTCGCCCCGCTGGCCAGCGGGCAGATCGACCTGGCCGGCAACGACATCGCCAACGTCCAGAACGTCTACCTGGGCAAGAGCCCGGCCAACCACACCTGGTTCTCCAACTCTCCGTACCTGTCCACCAACAATGTGGTCGGGCTCTTCTTCAACGTCACGAAGGCACCGCTGAACGACCCGGCGGTCCGGAAGGCAATCAGTTACGGCATCGACCGGCAGCAGCTCTCGACGCAGGGTGAGACCGGCTACGAGCTGCCGGAAACCTCGACCAGCGGGCTGCTGCTCCCCCAGGCGAGCAGTTACCTGAGCCCGTCGCTGGCCAACAACCTCCCGTCGACGGGCGCCCCGTCCAAGGTCAGCTCCATCCTCACGGCCGATGGCTGGAGGAAGGTCGGCGGCAAGTGGACCAAGGGCGGCAAGACGATCAGCTTCTCGATCTCCGACCCGATCAACTTCACCGACTACTACCTCGACGCGCAGGACATCGCCAAGCAGCTGAACGCCCTCGGGTTCAACGTCACCGTCAACGGCATCGGCAACCCGACCGTCTGGTCGGGCGACGTCAGCAACGGTAACTTCGACACCGCGATCCACTGGAGCAACCAGGGTCCGACGCCGTACCAGATTTACCAAGGCAACCTGGATGCGAACCTCACCGCCCCGGTCGGCAAGCCGGCCGCGACCAACATCGGGCGCTGGAGCGACCCGGCGACCCAGCAGGCGCTCGCCCAGTTCGCGAGCAGCAACAGCGCGTCGGTCCAGCAGGCCGCGATCAGCAAGCTCGAGAACATCATGACCAACCAGGTCCCGGTCGCCCCGCTGCTGTACGGCGCGGCGTGGTGGGAGTACTCCACCAGGGACTACACGGGGTTCCCCTCGTCGGGCAACCCGTTCATGAACCCGACGACGAACTCGCCGTACCTCGAGGAGACGGTCCTCCACCTCACGCCGGTCTCCTGACCGGAGCACCGGGCCACGAGGCGGAGGGACGACTTCGAGCACCATGACAACCCAATACAACGGGCGGCGCCCGCCCGGCCGGGAGACCGGCCGGGCGGGCGGCGGGACGGCGGTGGCGCGATGACCAGCGGAGCCGCTCACCCGGACGTCACCGCCCCAGACACCACCGACCTGGCCGACCTCATCGCCGAGCTGTCGGTGCAGGACAAGGTGCTGCTGCTGACCGGCGCGGACGCCTGGCACACCCAGGGTGCCGACGCGCTCGGCCTGCGGCCGATGGTCTGCTCCGACGGCCCGGCCGGAGTGCGGGGCATCCTGCTGGACGAGCGTCACCCCTCGTCCAGCCTGCCCTGCCCGTCCGCGCTGGGCGCCACCTGGGACACGGGGCTGGTGCGTGAGCTCGCCGCCGCCCTGGGGGCCGAGGCGCGGAGCAAGGACGTCGACGTGCTGCTCGCGCCGACGATCAACCTGATGCGCACCCCGCTCGGCGGCCGCGGCTTCGAGTGCTTCTCCGAGGACCCGGTGCTGACCGCCGGGCTGGGGGTCGCGTTCGTGCGCGGGGTGCAGAGCGCCGGCGTCGCCGCGACCGTCAAGCACTTCGTCGGCAACGACTCAGAGACGCAGCGATGGACCTACGACGCCCGGATCGCCGAGCAGGTGCTCCGCGAGCTGTACCTGGCCCCGTTCGAGGCCTGCGTGCGGCACGCCGGGGTGGCCCTGGTGATGGCCGCCTACAACAAGGTCAACGGCGTCCCGATGACCGAGCACGCGCGCCTGCTGCGGGACGTGCTCAAGGACGAGTGGGGCTTCGACGGCGTGGTCACGTCCGACTGGAACGCGGCGCGCAGCACCGCGGCGACCGCGCTGGCCGCGCTCGACCTGGCCATGCCGGGCCCGGACGGGCCCTGGGGGCAGCAGCTGGCGCGGGCGGTCGCCGACGGCGCGGTCACGCCCGAGGTGCTGGACGACAAGGTGACCCGCCTGCTGCGCCTCGCCGCCCGCGCAGGTGCGCTGCGCGGTGTTGCGTCGGACGGGTGGTCCCCCCTAGAGGACACCGTGGACGCAACGGCAGGCCGCGGGGCGGCGAAGCCGGCGCCAGCCGCGACGGCCGGCCGGAGGTCAGCCCGAGCGAATGGCGCGCGGGGGGGTCCTGGGGGGTCGTCCCCCCCGGGCAACACAGCTTTCGTTGACCCGTCGCTGCTGCGCCGGGCCGCGGCGGCGTCGCTGGTCCTGCTGCGCAACGAGCGGGACGCGCTTCCTGTCGACCGCGCAAGCCTGGGCCGGGTGGCCGTGATCGGCCCGAACGCGGTGCGCCCGGCCATCCACGGCGGCGGCAGCGCGGTCGTCGCGCCGGTGACCGTGTCCACCCCGGCCGTCGCACTGGCCGAGGCCCTGGCCGGCCAGGCCGAGGTCACCGTGTCCGAGGGCTGCCAGACCTGGGTGATGGTCCCGGCGCCCGCCGCGGGGTCGCTGCGTGACCCGGACACCGGCGAGCCCGGCCTGCGGCTGGAGTTCCGGGCCGGAGACGGCGCCCTGCTGGCCGCCGAGCACCGGACGTCAACGGCGCTGACCTGGTGGGACCAGGTCCCGCCGGGCATCGGCTGGGGCGAGGCGGGAAAGATCGTCCTGGTCACGTCGTTCCGGCCGGACTCGGGCGGGCCGCACGTGCTCGGCGTGGCCGGCGTGGGCCACCTCACGCTGACGGTCGACGGCGCGGTCGTCGCCGACGGGGCCACGGTCGTGCCCGACGACCCGGTCGAGGCCATGGCCCGGCCCGGTGAGCTCCGGGCCACGGTCGCGCTGTCGGCCGGGCGCGAGGCGCAGATCCGGCTCGAGTACACCCCGGCGGCCGACGGCGAGGGCCCGCTGGCCGTCCGGCTCGGCATCGTGGCCGCCGCCGCCGACGACGACCTGCTGGCCCAGGCGGTCCGCGCGGCAGGCCAGGCCGACGTCGCGGTGCTGGTGGTCGGGTCGGCGGAGATGACCGAGAGCGAGGGCTTCGACCGCGACACGCTCGCGCTGCCGGGCCGCCAGGACGAGCTGGTCCGGCGGGTGGCCTCGGTCAACGGCCGGACCGTGGTCGTCGTCAACGCGGGGATGCCCGTGCTCATGCCATGGGCATCCCAGGTCGCCGCCGTGATCTACGCCTGGCTGCCGGGCCAGGCCATGGGCGAGGCGCTGGCCGACGTCCTCCTCGGGCGGGCCGAGCCGGGCGGGCGGCTACCCGTCACGCTGCCGGCCAGCGAGGCCGACTGCCCGGTCCTGCACGCCGTGCCGCGTGACGGTCTGCTCACCTACGACGAGGGCCTGCTCATCGGCTACCGCGGCTACGACGCGCGGCTGTCCCGCCCGCAGTTCCCGTTCGGCCATGGCCTCGGCTACACGACCTGGGCCTACCAGTCGCTGCGGGCCACGACCGCCGACCTGGCGGTCGGCGACGACCTCGGGCTGACGGTCACGGTGCGCAACACCGGCTCGCGGGCCGGACGCGAGGTGGTCCAGGCCTACCTGGCCGGGCCGCCGGGCGACCCTTCCCGGCCGGTGCGGGAGCTGGCCGCGTTCGCGATCGCGACCGCGGGACCCGGCGAGGCGGCCGAGGTCACTCTTCAGGTGCCGGCCCGCTCCTTCGCCCGGTGGGACGAGGACTCGGCCGGCTGGCTCTGGCCGCCGGGGCAGTTCACGGTGCACGTCGGGAGGTCGTCACGAGACCTGCGGCTGACCGCCGCGATCAGGTCCGTGGCGCGGTGAGCCGTGGGTGCCTGCCACGGCTTAGGCGAAACCCCTCCCGTCAGCCGCCGCCCGGGGCCGGACGGTGGCTCGGTGCCACGAGCTCGGCCTCGAAGCCGTCGACGTTCTCCAGGTAGGCGGCGTAGTGCCCCTCGCCGCCCGCATAGGGGTGACGGTCCGCGAACATCAGCCGCCAGCCGTTGGTCGGAGCGACCGCCACGAGCTTTTCCACCTGCTCCTGGTCGGCCACGTGGAAGGCGAGATGGTTGAGCCCCGGGCGGCACCGGTCGTGACGGCTGGCGGTGCGGTCCGGTGACTGCTCGAGGACGATATAGGTGCTGCCGGCCCGCCAGCTCCGGCCGCCCGGCCAGTCGCCGAACGGCTTGTAGCCCAGCTCGTCCAGCAGCCATCCCCAGCTGGCGATGGCCCGATCAAGATCCGGGACCCAGAACTCGATGTGGTGTATTGTCCCGGTGACCACGCGCTCTGCCGCTTCCGTCACGCCCGGCTCGGGCCACGCGGGCGCCTGCCCCGGATCTGGCTCGGCAACGGGCGGGGAGGGCTGCGAGGCCAGGGCGGGCGGGATGAACTCAGCCTCGCTGGCGCGGGGTGAGCCCGTGGGGCCGCTGTCCGGTGACATATGCGATCAGCTCGAAGTCCTTGTCGTGTGTGCAGCATGGTAAACGGTTGGGGCGGCTCACCTGGCGCGAACCAGACCACATGGTGGGATTCTGGCGGCGCACCGGGGGCTATCGTAGCTCCTGCGGCCCCTGCTGCAACGTGCGTACGGCACAGAGCCAGCTAGGACGGGAGATTGACCAACCCAGCGAGCGAGGCGCGGTGCCGGTCGGCGGTGCCGAACCCGATCGAGGCGCTCTTTGCGCGCTTGAGGTACAGGTGCGCGGGGTGCTCCCAGGTGAAGCCGATGCCGCCGTGCAGCTGCACGCACTCCTGGGCGGCCCGGACCGCGATGTCCGAGCAGGCCGCCTTGGCCAGCGCGACGGCCACCGGCGCGTCGGGGTCCTCTGTGGCCAGGCAGGCGGCCGCGTACCGCGCCGCCGCGCGGGCCTGGGTCACGCCCACCCACAGGTCGGCGACGCGGTGCTTCAGCGCCTGGAACGAACCCACCGGGCGAGCAAACTGACGTCGCTCCTTCAGGTAGGCCACGGTGATCTCCAGGCACCGTTCGGCGGTGCCGAGCAGCTCGGACGCGAGCACCCCAGCGCCCGCGGTCAGCGCGGCGGCCACTGCCCGCTGCGCGGTCGCGCCCGCGGCGACACGCCGGCCGGGCACGTCATCGAGCGTCAGGTCCGCCAGCTGCCTGGTCATGTCCAGCGATACCACCGGGGCCAGCGAGACCCCGGCGTCTGCGGCCCGGATCGCGTAGAGCCCGTAGGGGACGCCGTCGGCGGGCACCAGCAGCACATCGGCGGGCAGCGCGTCGGTGAGGTCGGCGACCGTACCGCTGAGCCGGTAGCCGCCCCCGGCCTCGGGGGCCGCGCCGGGCGCGCCGAGCCGGACCGTCGGCCGCGGGCTGGTCCCGGGCGCCACGGTGAACGGGATGGCCAGGGCCACCGTGGCCGTGCCGTCGGCCAGGGCGGTCAGCAGCTGATCGTCGCCCGCGGCCAGCAGCGCCGCGGTCGCGACGACCGCGGAGCCGAGGTAGGGGACGGGGGCCACGGCGCGCCCCGCTTCCTCGGCGACGACCGCTGCCTCGCGGTACGAGGCCCCCGCCCCGCCGTGGCCCTCGGGAATGAGCAGGCCGGCGCAGCCCACGTCGGCGCCGAGCGCCCGCCACAGCCCGGCGTCATAGGTCTCCGGCGTCTCGGTCCTGGCCAGGACGTCGCGCCAGCCGGCCCGGTCGTCGAGCAGCGCGCGGACGGCCGCCCGCAGCTCGGTCTCGGTCTCACCGTAGAGCAGGTCCGGCACCCGGCCGGCCCGGGCCGCCCTTCCCGCGCCCGCGGCCGACATGGTCACCCCGGTCTCAGTCGTACTCATCGCGGCAGGTCCTTCCAGGGGACGCCGGTGTCCACGCGGATCTCGGGCGGCAGCCCGAGCACCCGCTCGGCCACGATGTTGCGCAGGATTTCCGAGGTCCCGCCCTCGATCGAGTTGCCGCGGGCCCGCAGGTAGCGGTAGCCGGGATCCCGGCCGTAGAAGTTCGCGCCCTCCGGCCGGCGCATGGTCCAGTCGTCGTAACGCAACCCGCCGGAGCCGACCAGCTCCACCTCGAACTCGGAGATCTCCTGATTCAGCCGCGCGAAGACTAGCTTGGCCCCCGACCCCTCCGGGCCCGGCTTGCCCGCGGCCAGCTGCTGGCGGAGCCTGACCCCGGCCAGCCGGGCCACCTCGGCGTCGGCCCACAGCCGCAGGATCCGGTCGTGCAGGCCCGGCGTGCGCAACTCGGGCCGCTGCCGCCAGGTCCGCGCCGCCGAGCCGATCATGCCGCCTTCCCTCGGCACTGCTCCCCCGCCGATCGCCACCCGCTCGCTCATCAGCGTCGCGTTGGCCACCTTCCAGCCCTCGCCGACCGCGCCGATCCGATCCGCGTCGGGGATCGCCACGTCGGTCAGGAAGACCTCGTTGAACTCGGCCTCGCCGGTGATCTGGCGCAGCGGCCTGACCTCCACGCCCTCCGCGGTCATGTCACAGGCGAAGTAGGTCAGGCCCTGGTGCTTGGGCACGTCCGGGTCGGTGCGGGCGACCAGCAGCGCCCACCGGGCCAGGTGCGCCGAGGAGGTCCAGACCTTCTGTCCGGTGACGACCCAGCGCCCGTGCTCCTCGTCGCGTACCGCCCGGGTGGCCAGCCCGGCCAGGTCCGAGCCGGCGCCAGGCTCGCTGAACAGCTGGCACCAGATCTCCTCGCCCGTCCACAGCGGGCGCAGCCACCGCTTCTGCTGCTCGTCGTTGCCGCACGCCAGAATCGTCGGAGCCGCCATGCCCAGCCCGATGCCGCTGCGTTCGGGACTATTGTTCGGCGCGCCCGCCGCGGCGAACTCGCCGTCGACGGCCGGCTGAAGCGCGCGGGACAGGCCCTGGCCGCCAAGGCCGGGCGGGTAGTGCACCCAGGCGAGCCCGGCGTCGAAGCGGGCGCGCAGGAAGTCCAGCCGGTCCATCGCCGCCGGGTCATGACCGGCGAGGAACTCACGGACCTGGCCGCGGAGGTCGTCGGCCGTCAGCGCTGTGCCTTTCAACAAAGGGGCCCTCCCGCGACGTAGATCACCTGGCCGGACACGAACCCAGCACCGTCGCTGGCCAGGAACGACGCGACGTGCGCGACGTCGTCGGGCTGGCCCACCCGGCGCACGGGGATCTGGGTGGCGGCCGCCTTCTGGAACTCGCCGAAGTCCACGCCGACGCGGGCCGCGGTGGACGCGGTCATGTCGGTGACGATGAACCCGGGCGCGATCGCGTTCGCGGTGATCCCGAACTGGCCCAGCTCGATCGCGAGCGTCTTGGTGAAGCCCTGCAGGCCCGCCTTGGCCGTGGAGTAGTTGGCCTGGCCGCGGTTGCCGAGTGCCGAGCTCGACGACAGGCTGATGATCCGGCCGAAACGCCGGTCCACCATGTGCTTCTGGGTCGCGCGGGTCATCAGGAACGCCCCCCGCAGGTGCACGCCCATGACCGTGTCCCAGTCGTCGTCGGTCATCTTGAACAGCATATTGTCGCGGAGTACGCCGGCGTTGTTGACCAGCACCGCCGGCGGCCCGAGCTCGGCCACGACCTTGTCCACGCCTGCCGCGACCTGGTCGGGCTGGCTGACGTCGGCGCCGACGGCGATGGCACGCCCGCCCGCGGCCGTGATCGCGTCCACGGTGCCGCCGGCGTCGGCCTCCTTCAGGTCGAGCACGGCGACCGCCATCCCGTCAGCGGCCAGGCGGCGGGAGATCGCCGCGCCGATGCCTCGCGCGCCACCGGTGACGATCGCGATCCGCTGCTCGTCGGACATGCGTGCCTCCTGCCTGCCGTTCGTTACTGGTACTTCTTCAACTCGCGCCGGGCCAGCGAGCGCTTGTGCACCTCGTCCGGGCCGTCGGCGAACCGCAGCGTCCTGGCGCTGGCCCACAGGTGGGCCAGCGGGAAGTCCTGGCTGACCCCGGCCGCGCCGTGCACCTGGATCGCCTTGTCGATCACCCATTCGGCCATGGCCGGAGTCGCGATCTTGATGGCCTGGATCTCGGTGTGCGCTCCCTTGTTGCCGACCGTGTCCATCAGCCAGGCGGTCTTGAGCACCAGCAGCCGGGCCGACTCGATCCTGACCCGCGCCTCGGCGATCCAGTCCTGGATGACCCCCTGGCCGGCCAGGGGGCCGCCGAAGGCGTGCCGCTGGGTGGCCCGCCGGCACATCAGCTCCAGCGCCCGCTCGGCCGCGCCGATCTGGCGCATGCAGTGGTGGATGCGGCCGGGGCCGAGCCTGGCCTGGGCGATCGCGAAGCCGTCACCCTCGTTGGCGATGAGGTTGGCGGCTGGCACCCGGACGTTGCTGAACTCCACCTCCGCGTGCCCGCCGTGCGGACCGTCGGTGAAGCCGAACACGTGTACCCCGCGCTCGATCGTGACCCCGTGGGTATCCCGCGGCACCAGGATCATCGACTGCTGGCGGTGCCGCTCGGCGGCCGGCTCGGTCTTGCCCATCACGATCAGGATCGCGCAGCGGGGGTCCATCGCCCCCGACGACCACCACTTGCGGCCGTTGATCACGTACTCGTCGCCGTCGCGCTCGATCCTGGTCGAGATGTTGGTGGCGTCCGAGGAGGCCACGTCGGGCTCGGTCATGCAGAACGCCGACCGGATCTCCCCGTCGAGCAGCGGCCGCAGCCATCGCTGCTGCTGCTCGGCGCTGCCGAACTCGGTGAGCAGCTCCATGTTGCCGGTGTCCGGCGCGGCGCAGTTCAGGGCCTCCGGCGCGATCGACGGGCTATGCCCGGTGATCTCGGCCAGCGGCGCGTACTGCAGGTTCGTCAGCCCGGCACCCTCGGGGTGATGGGCGAGGAACAGGTTCCACAGCCCCCTCTTCCTGGCCTCGGCCTTCAGCTCGTCGATGACCGGCGGCCGCTCCCAGCGCCGGCCGACCGCGGCCGCCGCGGCCACCTCATCGGCGAATATCTTCTCGGCCGGGTAGACGTGCGAGTCCATGAACGACAGCAACTGCTCGCGGAGCTCGGTAGTGCGCGCGTCGTACTGGAAATCCATCGGCCGCCTCCAGGAGTCCGCACAAGCGTACCTACCCACCGGTATGTGGCAACGCTACGGTCTTGCCATGACACAGGTCGAGACGGCCCGGGGTCCCGTTGACGTGGCCCGCCTCGGGACGACGTTCATGCACGAGCACGTCTTCATACTCAACGAGGAAATCCGGCAGAACTACCCCCCGGCCGACTGGGACGAGGAGGAGCGGGTCGCCGACGCGGCCGCGAAGCTGAACGCGCTCAAGCAGCGCGGCTGCGA
>DASYXX010000378.1:0-6156 GCA_035934395.1 Streptosporangiaceae bacterium | reverse complement strand
GCTGGTCTCGGGGAGCGGGCCGTCGGTTGTGACGGGCGCCGCGTCCGGGCCGCCGTAGCGCACCCAGGTGCGCGCGGGCGTGAGCGCCTGCGCGTCGACGTACTCGCCGTTCTTCTCGAGCAGCTCGCTGACGTGCCTGAGAAAGGCCATGTGCGCCTCCACGTCCTCAGGTGCCCACTGGTCCATCGGAGGGAAGGGATGGTGCGGCTCCGGGCCGCCGCGGTAGTGCTTGAGGAGCAGGTACTTCGGCATGGTGGTCTCCTGGTGTCATGGGCCGCGCCTGTCGAGGCCCTTCACCCGATGAGCGGAGCCGCCTGGCGCTTCTCGACATCGTCCCGCTAGTCCTGAGCGCAGACGTCGACGCGGTAGCCGTCGGGGTCACCTGGACGCGCACGAAATGCCCGTCGTCCTGCCGCTCCGCCTGCCCTGTCTCACGCGATTCGGTTACTGCTGCCAGTCAGCCGCCGACCCTGGGGCACGCCGCGCCGATCGCGAGACAGGTGCGGGCTGCGCGGGTGGCGAGGCCGAGCCGGGCGAGGCTGGCGGCGCCGGCCGCCGCAAGCGGGAGGGCGGCAAGCCTGCCGGGGATGGCGGCGGCGAGGATGGTCAGCGCGGCCAGCATGGCTACGTCGGCGGCGGCGGCACTGCCGGCGGCGACGGCCGCGGAGGCGGCGGGCCGGGCGGGCAGCCAGCGGGTGAGACGGCCGGTGGCGGCGAGGGTGAACAGGTGGCTGCTGATGGACACGGCGACGGCGATCGTCGCGAGGAGGGTGGCCAGCCGGGCTCCGGCGGGCAGGGTGGCCCACTCCCAGGGCGGAGCTGACCGGTGGATGTGGCTGGCCAGCGCGGCCATGTACCACAGGGCGACCGTTGGCCCGCTGACCAGTATCAAGGTGAGAGTGGTGCGGCGGGCCGCGGCGGCGGCCAGTTCGCCGCGGAACCCTTCGGCAACCCGGGCCGGGCTGCCGAACTCGGCGATGGCGGCGCGGGCGGCCTGGGCCGGGTCCAGCCCGGCGCGGCGGTGCGCGTCGGCGGCGTCGGCAACCCCGGTGCCCAGTTCGGCCACGATGCCGCGGCGGGCGCTGGCCGGTCCGTCCAGCCCAGCGGCGATCTCGGTTAGGTAGGACCTGATGGCCTGCTCCGCGGCGCCGGGAGATCCGGCCGGGCCGCTCACGGCGTCACCGGGCGCAGCTGCGGCCCGAGCAGGGCGGTGACGGCGGCGGAGAACTCGGCCCAGGCGTGCCGCTCGGCGTCGAGCGTGCGGCGGCCGGCCGGAGTGAGCTCGTACAGGCGCCTGCGTCGGCCGCCCTCCTCGGACCACGTGGTGCGCACAAGCCCGGCCCGCTCCAGGCGGTGCAGCGCCGGGTAGATCGTGCCGGTGGGCAGGTCGAACTGGCCGCCGCTGCCTGCGCGCAACGCCTCCATGATCGCGTAGCCGTGCCCCGGGCCGTCCTCGAGCGCGGCCAGCAGCATGCCGTCCAGGTGACCCTTCAGCGCTTGCCCTCTCATGAGTAGTAATGCTACCCTCCTCGTCCATAGATAGCTAATCTACATGTAGGATGGCTGCTCAATGGAGAGAGCGATCCACAACCGCTATGACACGGCGGGGCGCGGCGATGTGACACATGCCGGACGGCGCTCGTCACGCGGACCGTCGTCGCCGGCGGCCCGTGACACACGCGGCCGGTGCTCCTCGGCCGGGCCGTCTCCGAAACCGGCGGGACCTGCGGGTCCGCGAGTGAAACACCAGGAAGGAAAAGACGTTGGCTAGTTTCGCGCGCTGGTGCTTCCTTCATCGGAGGGCCGTGCTGGCCGCATGGCTGATGGCCCTGATCGGTTTCTTCGCAATTGGCCGGCTAACCGGGTCGGCGTACTCAAACAGCAACTCGCTGCCTGGCACCGACTCGGCCAAGGCGCAGCAGGTGCTGACGACGGACTTCCCGGCGCAGGCAGGCGACAGCGACCAGATCGTCGTGCAGGCCAGGCACGGGACGCTGCGCTCTCCGGCCGCCGAGACCGCGGTCACGTCGATGCTCGCCCGGGTCGCCCGGCTTCCCGGCGTGAGCTCGGTGACCTCTCCGTATGGTCGGGGAGGCCAGATCAGCCGGGACGGCACGATCGGCCTTGCCACGGTGAACCTCGACGCCCAGGCGGGCAACGTCCCGGCCTCGGTCGTCAACAAGCTGATCTCCAGCGCCCAGTCCGCGGACCGCCCGCTGCTGAACGTCCAGCTCGGCGGTGATGGGATCGAGTCGGCCGTGACGCCGAGCGCAGATTACACCAGCGCTCTGCTGGGGGTCGTGCTCGCGCTGATCGTGTTGTTCTTCGCGTTCCGGCGCTCGGTGTACGGGGCGCTCCTGCCGCTGATCTCGGCGCTGGTGGCGATCGGAGTAGGCACCTCGGTCGTCAACGTCCTCACGCACGCGATCTCGATCGCGAACTGGGTGCCCACGGTCGCCGTCATCGTGGCGCTCGGCGTGGGCGTGGACTACGCGCTGTTCGTCGTCAGCCGGCACCGCAACGGGCTGCTCGCCGGGCAGAGTCCCGAGGACGCTGCCGTCACCGCGCTCAACACCTCCGGCCGCGCCGTACTGCTGGCCGGGCTGACCGTATGCGCCGCGCTGCTGGGGTTGCTCGTCCTGCCGGACCCCACCCTGCAAGGGGTGGCCGTGACAATCTCGCTCGTGGTCATCCTGACCATGGTGGCGTCGCTGACCCTACTGCCGGCCATGCTGGGCTTCCTGGGCCTGAAGGTGCTGCCGCGAGCCGAGCGCACAAGGCTCGCTCAGGACGGGCGCCAGGTCGAGCAGACAGGAGCCTTCTGGCTGCGCTGGGCCGAAAGGCTCGGCCGCAGGCCGCTGGTCCCCGGCATCCTCGCGCTGGCGGTGATCGTGATCCTCGCCCTGCCGGTCCTCAGCTTCCGCACTGCGATACAGGACGCCAGCACCGACCCGGCATCATCGACCACCTACCAGGCTTACCAGCTGCTGGCCAAGGGGTTCGGCGCCGGTTTCAACGGGCCCCTGGACGTGGTCGGCCAGGTCAACAGCCCGGCCGACCGGGCACGCCTCGCGGCGTTCGTCGCCTCAGCCCGCAGCCAGCCGGGCGTGGCCGGGGTCACTGCACCAGTGCTCAGCCCGAACGGCAAGGCCGAGGTCGCCGACGTGTTCCCGGCCACCGGGCCACAGGACGCCCCGACCACCACCACGCTCGACCGGCTGCGAGCCGACGTTACCCAAGCCGAGGCGGGCAGCACGCTGGCGATCCACATCGGCGGCACGACGGCCGAGAACGAGGACTACACCCAGGCACTGAGCCGCAGCCTGCCCCAGTTCCTGGCCGTGGTCATCGGGCTGGCCTTCATTCTGCTCCTGCTCGTGTTCCGGAGCCTGCTCATCCCGCTGGTGGCATCGATCCTGAGCCTGCTGTCCTTCGGCGTGGCGCTGGGCGCCATGACGGCCGTGTTCCAGTTCGGCTGGGGCAAGTCGGTGCTCGGGTTCAGCCAGGCAGCGCCGACCGAGGCGTGGATCCCGGCGATTTTGTTCGCCATCTTGTTCGGCCTGTCTACCGACTACGAGGTCTTCCTCGTCAGCCGTATGCACGAAGAGTGGACGCTCACCGGCAACAACAAGCGCGCGGTGGTCCGGGGCCAGGCCGAGACCGGCCGGGTCATCACCGCCGCCTCGCTGATCATGATCCTGGTGTTCATGGCGTTCGTCTTCGGTGGCCTGGGGATGGCCGTCCAGCAGATAGGCCTCGGTTTCGCCACAGCCATCCTCGTCGACGCCTACATCGCCCGCACCGTCCTCGTACCGGGCGTGATGCACCTGCTCGGCCGGGCCAACTGGTGGCTGCCCGCCCGGCTGGACCGGCGCCTGCCCCGCTTCCACGTGGAGCCCGCTGAGCTTCCCGCCGCCGGCCCGGTGCCGCGGTCGGCCGCTGTCGGGCCTGGCCAGCAATGAGCAAGCGCCCGGGCTGGCCGGTCACAAGGCCGGCCAGCGCCGCTGGCGGAACCAGCTCCTGCTCGTGGTCACAGCGCGCGGCCGCGGGAGGTTGACAATCTGGCCCTCTTGACCCGATCATGCCCGCCATGCTCTTTCTCCACGAGACCCATTCCGTCATCGGTCGTTGCGAGGACGAGTTCGAGGACATGTTCCGGGGCCCGGACGGCTTCATGGAGCGGGTGGCCGATGGCTCTGACGCCAGGCTGCTGTGGTACCTGGACCACGTGCACGGCACCGGGCCGGCGTACCAGGTGGTCACCGTGACCGCGGTGCGCCACGGGGCTGAGTGGGAACGCCTGGCTGGCCGGGTCAGCCACGGCGATCTGCGGGACTGGGTGGCCCAGGTCGACCGCCTCCGCCATGACTCGGTGGCCAAGCTGCTCGAGCCGTTGCCCTGGTCCGCCTTGCAGGAGGTGGATCTCGCCACCGTGCCTGCCGGGAGGGAGGGTAGGGAGCACGAGCTCGTGTTGTTCATGGAGGACACCGCCGCCCCGCACGTCGGCCGGGTGCACGAGTACATCGAGGCGGCAGGCCGGCAGTACGCACCGAGCCTGCAACGGCGCAACCCGCTGCTGGAGATGGTGGGAGCCTTTCAGCCGGCCTTCGGCGCGGGCCGGCGCCGCGAGATCGTGCTCTGGCAGCGGGTGGCCGACCAGCAGGCCCTGCTGCGCCTCTTCAGCACGGCCATACCGGACCAGATGAAGGCGCCCGGGACGTGGATGCACGACGCGCTCGAAGTTCGGGATCAGTGGGTCAGCCGGCTCTTGCGCACCTCGGCCTGGTCGCCCCTGGCTTAGCAGCGGATAGGCGCGATCTGTGGGGCTGGGGCGTGTGGCGAGGCACCGCAGGCACAGGCATAGCGCACGTTTTAGTTTCCGGGCACAATGTCTCGAGTGGCCGACCTGACTGGACAGAGGGTGCTCGTCACCGGGGCCTCCTCGGGGATCGGCGCCGGCCTGGCCGAGGAGTTCGCCAGGCGGGGCGCAGCCGTCGGGATCTGCGCGCGCCGGAAGGACCGCCTCCAAGAGGTGCTGGCCCGGTGTCAGGCCCATTCGCCCAAGTCGCGGATGTGGGTGACCGACGTGACTGACGCCGGAGCCGTCGGCTCGCTGGCGGCTTCGGCCCTGGAGGAGCTCGGCGGCGTGGACATCCTGGTCAACAATGCCGGGATCCCCAAACGGCGGAAGGTCACCAGCCTCGACCCGGGCACCGTCCAGGCGGTGATGAACGTCAACTACTTCGCCGCGGTCAACCTGACCCTGGCGCTCTTGCCGTCCATGCTGGCCCAGAAGCATGGCCGGATTGTCAACGTCTCATCCATCGCCGCCACGCTGAGCTCACCGGGAGAGGCGGCATACGACGCGTCAAAGGCCGCGTTGACCGCCTTCTCCGAGGCGATGGCCGTGGACCTCTGGGATACCGGCGTCAAGGTACTCGTGGTCTACCCCGGCATCGTCGACACCGAGCTGTTTTCTCTCCCCGACAACGATCCGGTCCCAGACACTCCCGTCACGCCCATTCCGGTGAGCGAGCTGGTCACCGCGGTGTTTGACGCGCTGGAGCGCGGCGTATCCCAGGTGTACGTACCTGGATGGTTCAGCGACCTGGCAGCACAGAAGGCCAAGGATCTGGATACATACCTTTCCGGGGTGGCCGAGTGGATGGCCGTTAACCGACGCCGGGATTGACGGGCTGGTCGGCGGCTATCCCCGCCGCATAGCGTTCGCAGATGATCAACACGCGGATTTGATCATGGTATCCGGAACCGATTTCGTGATCTAGGACCCAAATCCGTATTTGATGAATTTAGGTCCTAGATCAGCTTCCCGGCACACCCGCAGGGCCGGAACAGGCTCCAGATGTCACCATGGCCACAGGAGCATCGCGGGGCCGGCGGGTCCCGCGCTGCCCGTACCACAACGAACGCCGCCAGCCCGAGCGCCAGCCGACAAGTTATTCCGCTGCGGGCCCATAGGGGTCGTCGATCTCCGCGTCGCTCAGCCCGGCGACGGTGGTGAGCACCTCGCGCGCGTGCTCGCCAAACGGAGGGGAGTGCCGGAGCAGGGTGGGGCTCGGGGTTCCGCAGATGTACTTTACATAATGTACATTATCGGCGCGCAGACGGCGCGACACTGGGCGCCGTCGACCATCC
>DASYXX010000364.1:0-2642 GCA_035934395.1 Streptosporangiaceae bacterium | reverse complement strand
TACGACGTGGTGGACCACGGGCGGCTGAACGCCGAGCTCGGCGGCGCCGAAGGCCACCGCCGCCTCGCGGAGCGGCTGGCCGGGGCCGGCCTCGGCCAGGTCCTGGACATCGTGCCCAACCACATGGCGCTGGCCGGGCGGGCCAACGCCTGGTGGTGGGACGTTCTCGAGAACGGGCCGTCGAGCGTCTACGCGAGCTATTTCGACATCGACTGGGACCCGCCCCAGCGCAAGCTGGCCGCCACCGTGCTGATGCCGGTCCTCGGCGACCAGTACGGCCGGGTCCTGGAGGCCGGCGAGCTGGAGATCCGGCGGCTGGGCGGATCGTTCACCGTCAGCTACTACGACCACGAGGCGCCGATCTCGCCCCGCACCCTCGGCGGGCCGGGCGGGCTGCTGGCCAGGGCGGCGGCCAGGGCCGGATCCGAGGAGCTGGAGAGCCTGGCGGTCGCGTTCGGCCGCCTGCCGCACGGCCGCCGCACCGACCGGGCCGCCGTCGCGGAGCGGCACCGCGACAAGGAGGTGCTGCGCGCCCGCCTGGCCGACCTGTGCCGGGCCCGGCCGGACGTGAGCAAGGCGGTCGACGCGGAGATCGGGGCGCTGAACCGCGACCCCGATGCCCTCGACGACCTCCTGGGCCAGCAGAACTACCGGCTGGCCTACTGGCGGACCGGCGCCGAGGAGCTCTCCTACCGGCGGTTCTTCGACATCGAGACGCTCGCCGGGCTGCGGGTGGAGGACGAGGCGGTGTTCGCCGACACCCACCGCCTCATCCTCGGCCTGGTCGCCGACGGCACGCTCGACGGCCTGCGGGTCGATCACGTGGACGGCCTCGCCGACCCCGAGGGCTACCTGGTCCGGCTGCGCGACGCCACCGGCGGCGGGTACGTGGTGGTGGAGAAGATCCTGCGGGCCGACGAGGAGCTGCCCGGGTCCTGGCCGGTGGCGGGGACCACCGGCTACGACTTCCTCAACCACGCCGGCCGCCTGTTCGTGGACCCGCGCCAGGAGGCGGCCATGCTCGGCTGCTACATCCGGTTCACCGGGCAGCAGGAGCCGTACGCCGAGGTCGCGCACGCCGCCAAGCACCAGATCATGCGCGAGGACCTGGTCGCGGAGGTGGAGCGGCTGACCGGCCTGCTGGCCGACGTGTGCGAGCGCCACCGCCGGCACCGCGACCACACCCGCCGCGAGCTGCGCGACGCGCTGCGCGAGATCGTCGCCGCCTTCCCCGTCTACCGCACGTACGCACGCGCCGGGCGCGCCCTGTCCGCCGCGGACCGGGCCCGCGTGGCCGCCGCCGTCGACGCCGCGTGGCGGCGCCGGCCCGACCTCGACGCCGAACTGCTCGGCTTCATCGGCGAGCTGCTGACCGGGGGCTTCGCCGGCGAGGCGGAGGCCAGCTTCGCCGTGCGGTTCGCTCAGGTGAGCGCGCCGGTCATGGCCAAAGGCGAGGAAGACACGGCCTTCTACCGGCACCTGCCCCTGATCTCGCTCAACGAGGTGGGCGGAGACCCGGCCCGGTTCGGCGGCAGCCCGGAGGACTTCCACCGCGCCATGGCCGAGGCCGCCCGGCACTGGCCGGAGGCGATGCTCACGCTGTCGACGCACGACACCAAGCGAAGCGGTGACGTGCGCGCCCGGATCAGCGTGCTGTCGGAGCTGCCCGAGCAATGGGAGAGCGCGGTCGCGCGCTGGTCCGATCGGAACAAAACGCATAAGCAGGACATCTGGCCGGACCGCAGCGCCGAGTACCTGCTCTACCAGACGCTGGTGGGTGCCTGGCCGATCGAGGCGGGCCGGGCCGCCGCGTTCATGCAGAAGGCGGCCAGGGAAGCCAAGGTGCACACCTCGTGGGTTGATCCCAGCGCCGACTACGACGACGCGCTGGCCGCGTTCGTCACCGCGGTCCTCGCCGACCGGGGCTTCGTCGCCGACCTGGAGGGCTTCCTGGCCGAGCACCGGATCGTCGAGCGGGGACGGGTCAACTCGCTGGCGCAGACGGCGCTGCTGCTGACCTGTCCCGGGGTTCCCGACCTCTACCAGGGCACGGAACTGTGGGATCTCTCCCTGGTCGACCCGGACAACCGCAGGCCGGTGGATTACCCGCGGCGCCGCGCCCTCCTGGCGGAGCTCGCCGGGGCCGGGCCCGAGCAGGCGCTGGCCCGCGCCGACGAGGGCGGACCGAAGCTGTGGCTGATCCACCGCGTGCTCGGGCACCGGCGGCGGCACCCGCAGGCCTACGGCCCCGGCTCCGGGTATGAGCCGCTGCCCGTGCGGGGACCCGCGGCCGGGCACGCGGTGGCGTTCGCCCGCTCCGCCGGGCTGGCCGTGGTCGTGCCGCGGCTGGTCGCCGACCCGGGCATGGGCGAGCCGGAGGGGCAAGGGGCGCCCCGGAGGCGAGCCGCAGACACTGCCTGGCCCGGCACCACGGTCGAGCTCCCCGGCGGGGGGTGGGTCGACCTGCTCAGCGGCGACGGCGTCGACGGCGGCGTCGTGAGCGTCGCCGCGCTGCTGCGGCGGTTTCCTGTGGCCGTGCTGGGCAGGGAACGTTAAATGCAGGAATTTGAATTTCGGGTGTGGGCGCCCGGCCGGGGGAGCGTCGAGGTCGTCATCGGCGAGCGGCGCGTGCCGATGAGCCG
>DASYXX010000325.1:0-6372 GCA_035934395.1 Streptosporangiaceae bacterium | reverse complement strand
AGGCCGGCCACCAGGGCGGCCACGATCACCACGGCCGTTACGGCCGTTATGAGGGCTTTATGCCGGGTCCAGAAAAGGGCCGCGCTCGAGCGCGGCTCAGGCCGGGCGTGCAATCGCGTCCCCGGAAGGCGGCCAGGTGCGCGCCGGCTCGGCGGTCTGCATGTTCGCCAGGGTAGCGCCGCGCCGCCTCACGCCACTCCGCCTTCCGCGTTATACGTCCGAGATACGGCTATCTGCGGACAGTCAGCAGGGGCCGCCGGTTCTCGGGGTCGCAACCGCATCGATGGAATATAGCTGCTGCTACAACCGCATCGATGTTCCATCGATGCGGTTCGGCACCAGGCGATCCGCGGCGTCTGACCGGTCACCTGCTGCGCATGTGCCGGACCTCGCCTGCTTTCGCCGCGGCAGGCGACCGGAGTTAAGTAGTTGTCGATGATCACGCCGAGAACGACGGCGCCGACCAGGGCGGCACCCGCGATGATAATGAACCTGACCCCGGAGGCCAGGCCGATGAGCAGGACCACCAGCCCCAGGACAAAGCCGCCCGGTGCGGCTTTTTTCACTCCGTTGCTGAAGAAGTTACCGATGACATCGAGGAGAAGCGGGCCCGCCACCAGCGCGACGAGGACCGCGATGAAGATCAGCGCCACGACGACCTGGCGGACCGAGAACCAGGCGGCGTGCCGGCCCAGATAACCGGAAACGCTGAGCGCGCCTGCGAGATATCCGGTCAAGGGTCCGTCCTTGGTAACCTCGCGAACTGCTCATAGCGCTGGAAGCTCACCGGATTCGCGGATGCCCAACCCCCGGAACAGGCCAAGAGCAGGTAATGCGCTGGTCGGCATCGCCACTTACCCGATGTGCCGGATATGGAAGGCGGTGCCAGTGTGGTCGATAGGCCGTTGATCACACTCTTTGGTGGTCGATGGCCCATCGACGACAGGGGTCACGGCGGCGGCCAGGTGCCGAGGGGACGCCCGATCTCCCACTGATGGCCGAACGGGTCGGTGACCCGGGCCAGCCGCCAGCCGTGCTCCGCGGCCGGCTCCGCCGTGGCCGCGGCGCCCGCGGCGACCGCGTTGCGGAAGACCGCGTCGGGATCGTCGACGACGAGCAGGGTGCGGCCGGTCGCGCCCCCGACCGCCTTCGGGTTCAGGCGCTGGCCGGCCGAGCCGGCGGTGGCGACCCAGAAGGCGGCGTCGCCGATGGCCAGCTGGGCGACGATGTCCTCGCCGTCGCCGACGCGGTGCAGCACGGCCGCGCCGAAGGCGGCCTGGTAGAACGCCACGGCCCGGGCGCCGCGATCGACCCACAACTCTGGCTGGATGCTGGTCATGTGACCTCCTGGGCGGGGCTGGCGGCGATGGCCTGGTCGGTTACGGGGAGCAGCAGGCGCAGGGCGCTGTCGGCGAACCAGCGCCGGAACCGGGCCGCGGGCCAGCGCCGGTCGACGGTGAGGCGGCAGAACAGGGCCGGGTCCATCAGCGCCCAGATGGTGTCGATCGCCGTGGCGCGGTCCATGCCAGCGCGCAGCGGTGATCGCCGGAGCAGCCCGTCCACCACCCAGGTGGCCATGACCTGGCGCTGGCTCACCATCTGCGCGGCGACGGCGGCAATGTCCTCGTCGGCCCGGGCGGCCTCCAGCGCCACCAGCGTCAGCCCCGCGGCGCGCTGGGCCGACTCGGTGAGCTGCCGGGCGACGACCGCGGCGAACTCCGCCGGCCCGGCCGTGGCCTCCGCCCGCGCGGCCCACTCCCGCGCCAGCATCGGCACGGGCTGGTCGTCACCTGCGATCGCGGCGTCGATCACGGCCTTCAGCAGGCGTGCCTTGGTCCCGAAGGCCAGCTCGACGGTGGGCAGCGCGACTGCCGCGGCGGCGGCCACCGCGCGCATGGTGGTCGCGGCGTAGCCACCGGCCAGGAACTGCCGGGCCGCGGCCGCGATGATGCGGGCCCGGGTGCGCCGGGCCTGCTGCTCGCGGCCCGGCGACCGGTAGCGGCGGGTCGGCCGGCGGCCGGCCGCCAGGTCTGGAGCGCCCATATTCGGCTATGGTACTACCATAACCGAATGAGGAGGCGACCAGCGATGACCGATGAGCACGGCTCTGCCGGTACCGGCGTGGAGGGCACCGTGGCCCGCCCCGGCGGCGTGTCCTACCTGCGTATCCCCGCCCGTGACGCCGCGCAGTCCGCGGAGTTCTACCGCGCCGTGTTCGGCTGGCGGCTGCGCGGCAGGCCGGACGCACCCAGCTTCAGCGACGGCACCGGTCACGTCATCGGGCACTGGCGCACCGACCTGCCGGTGGCCGGAGAGGCCGGCGTGCTGCCCTACGTCTACGTCACCAGCCTCGACGACACGCTGCGCGCGGCCGCCGACCGCGGCGCCGAGCTCGTCACCCCGCCCTACCTGGAAGGAACCCTGTCGATCGCCACCATCCGCGACCCCGCCGGCAACGTCGTCGGCGTCTGGCAGGACGGGCCGCGCTGATCCGCGCCGATCGGCGGCCCGGGCCCGACCAGTTTCGGCCCGCTGCGGAGTCTCACCTATAGCACGCGTTCCGCCACCGGACCGGGGAGGGCACCATGCACCCGATGTTCGTCAAGCTGTTCATCGAGACCGACGCCGACGACCTGCCGGACGCCGAGGAGACCAGGCGGCGCTCCGCGCGCCGGTCCCGGCGCAGCCGACGAGCCATGGTCGTAACGCCCGCGCCACGCCGCCAGAGCAGCAGGCCTAGGCGCTGACGGACGGCTGAACATGGCTGGTCCACAGCGGGTGTGGCCAGCGGTCCGATGATTAACGTCCGCTGCCGGGGGAAGTGTGAGCAGGCGCAAGCACACTCGCGGAGGTTCCCATGTCCCGCAAGAGCAAGAGCAAACACGAGACCGGAATGGTGGCCAGCGGCGCGCGGGCCGCGCGCCAGATGGCGGCTCGGGTGAAACCGCTGGCCAGGAGCGCGGGGGCAACGACGACGCGCGGCGTGCGCAAAACCCGCGCCTGGGCGGCACCGCAGGTCGAGCACGCGGGGCAGGCTGTGCAGGACAGCGTGGCGCCCAGGGTCTCCGCCCTGTTGTCCTCGGCCGCGCGGCGGCTCGAGCCCGCCAGGCCACGGAGTGGGCGCTGGCGCAAGCTGGCCGGCGGCTCGGCGCTCACCGCCGCCGCCGGCGCGGTGGCGGCTCTCGTCCGCAGCCGCACGAAACCAGATACCGCGGTCTCGGCGGCCGAGACGGACGCCGACGACGTGACACCCGCCGCGCAGACGCGCGACGGACGGGCGAGGGCCAGCACTGACGGTAAGGCCAAGCAACCGACTCACTCCGCCTGACAGCGGCTCACCGACCGCCGGCGGCCCGTGGTACCTAACCGGCTGCCGGCGGTCGGCATGCTTCCACGGCCGCCGCCTCGGTGTCATAGATCCAGAAAGCCTTGCCCCTGGCGACCGCGCGCGTCCGTAAGCGCGCAGGGCGGAATTGGCCTCGTCCCGCCTGCCGCCCGCGCGCGCCCCCCCAGGCCAGCATGTGACTCACAGTCAAATACTGACTACATAACGTTGGCAAGTTGGATAGTGTCCTCCCGTGTCGAGGCACGTGGCGGCGGAATCACTCTGGGTGCCGGGCGCGGGGGCGCCGGGACTCGGCGGGCTGGTTACCGCCGCCGCGGGTCGCTTTCCGGTCCGGATCGGCGCGGCGGTCCCGTTACGGACATCTATCGAGCCATCGATGGTGGCGACCGGCTTCGTGCACACGACCGTCGCCCGGTGCTGCCGTGTCGGGCCGAGTCGGCCCTGCCGATCCGGATCACCACCTGCTGGCGCCGGACTCTCGGCGATTCGGGGAGGCTCACGTGAAGAGTGTCGTTCAGCCGCCTAACGGCGGGGCGGTCCAGGTGCTGGACGTGCCCCGTCCCGCCGCCGCGCCGACCGAGGTGCTGGTGCGCACGATCGCGTCGGTGATCTCCCCGGGAACGGAACGGGCGGTCACCCCGCTGGCCCAGTCCAGCCTGCTCGCGAGGGCGCGGGCTCGGCCAGACCTGGTCCGGCGGGTGGTGCGCCAGGCCAGGACCGAGGGCATCGTCACCGCGGCGCACGCGGCCCGGGGCCGCCTCGCCGGGGACCTGCCGCTCGGCTACTCCGCCGCGGGCCAGGTGGTCGAGGTCGGCTCGGCGGTCAGCGGGCTGCGGGCCGGGCAGCTGGTGGCGACCGGCGGGGCGGGGAAGGCCAGCCACGCCGAGTTCCAGGCCGTCCCCGGGCTGCTGTGCGCGGTGGTCCCGGACGGCGTGCCCGCCGAGGACGCCGCGTTCGCAACCGTGGCGGCGATCGCGTTGCACGGGCTGCGGCTCGCCGAGGCGGGCCCGGGATCCAAGGTGGTGGTGATCGGGCTCGGCCTGGTCGGGCAGCTCGCGGCCCGGCTGGCCATGGTGTCCGGCTGTGACGTCGTCGGCATCGACCCGGTCCCGCACGCCCGCATCGTCGCGACCGGCTCCGGCGTGCTGGCCCTCGACGAGCTGGGCGACGCCACGACCGACCAGGTGGTGGCCTGGTCCCGGGGGCGGGGCGCGGACGCGGTGCTGATATGCGCAGCCAGCCCGGCCTCCGCGCCGGTGACCCGCGCTCCCGCGCTGTGTCGCGACCGCGCGGCCGTGGTGATCGTGGGCGACGTCGGCCTGGAACTCGACCGTGCTCCGCTCTACGAGCGGGAACTCTCGCTGCGGTTCGCCCGCTCCTACGGTCCCGGCCGTTACGACCCGTCGTACGAGGCGTGGGGCGTGGACTACCCGGCCGGCCAGGTGCGCTGGACCGAGGGCCGGAACTTCGAGGCCGTGCTCGACCTGCTGGCCGCGGGCCGGCTCCGGGTGTCCGACCTCGTGACCCATCGCTTCGGCATCGGCGACGCGGCCGCGGCGTACGAGCTGATCGAGCGGCGCGCTGATCCGTACCTGGCGATCCAGCTCACCTACCAGCCCACGCCCGCCGCCGACGACCGGATCATGTTCCGGCCGCCGGCTCATTCTCCCGCCCCCCCGCCCCTCGCCCTCCCTGCCCCCGGCTCGTCGCCGGGCGTCGGCTGGGTCGGCGCCGGGACGTTCTCGACTCAGACGCTGATGCCCGCGTTCCGCCGGGCCGGCTTCAAGCACTTCGTCGCGGTGACCTCGGCCAGCGGGATCAGCGCCCGGCGCGCCGCCGAGCGCCATAATTTCGAGAAGGCGCTCTCCCGGGCCTTTCCCGTCATCGACGACCCGGCCGTCGGCATCGTGGTGATCGCCACGCCGCACAACACCCACGCCGAGCTGGCGACGCTGGCACTCAAGGACGGGCGGCACGTGTGGTGCGAGAAGCCGCTCGCGCTGACCCTGGACGAGCTCGGCGAGGTCGAGGCCGCGTGGCAGGCCTCCGGGCGGCAGCTCATGATCGGGTTCAACCGCCGCTGGTCCCCGGCGCTGGCCGCCGCCAAGCGCGCGCTCGCCCGCGTGCCCGCGCCCAGGTTCCTCGTGTACCGGGTGGCCGCCGGCCCGGTACCCGAGGGCCACCGGTACACCGACCGGCGCCAGGGCGGCCGGCTCCTCGGCGAGGTGTGCCACTTCGTGGACGCAGCCCAGGCGCTGGTCGGCGCGGACATCGCCGAAACCGTCTCGGTGCTCGCCGGCGACGGCCACGGCGGCCCCCGTGCGTCCAGTGGCAGCCTGGTGCCGGGCAACGACGCGGTCGTGTCGCTCCGCTTCGCCGACGGCTCACTCGCGACGATCTGCTACGGCAGCGCGCTGCCCACCGCGGGCAAGGAATGGATCGAGATCACGGCCGGGGAGCGGCGGCTGGTCATCGACGACTTCCGTTCCGTGAAACAGGACGGCCAGACGCTCTGGCGGGGCCGCCAGGACAAGGGTCATAACGCCTCAGCCACCGCCTTCTGGAAGTCCGTAACCGGCGGTCCGCCCCTGCCCACCGAGACGATGCTCGCCACCATGCGCGCGACCATCCAGGCCGCGGACATTGGTGGCTCCTGCGGCTGGGCTGGTAACGCGGCATCCTGACCGGGTTCGCCGCCTTGCCTGGGTGCCGCGGGCGGGGAATCATGAGAGAAGTGGTCAGGGGGGCTGATGACTCAGGATTCCTCGGCGCGGCGGGCCCGCGGCCAGCCCGGGCTCTTAAGGGGGCAGTCTGCGCCCAGGCGAACGGAGAAGCAGCTCTGGAGTGCTTTCCGGGCCGGGCAGCAGGTAGATCTGCGCCCGAACGGGAAGGCAGGCCGCAACGGCAGTCTCAGCGCCGGCGGAGCGGTGGTCCGCGCCAAGGCGATCGCCGCGATGCTGTGCGCGGAGCCCGGACCCCGCAACAACGCGCGCCTCGCGCTCTGGGGCGCCCGGATCACCGGGTCG
>DASYXX010000312.1:0-2014 GCA_035934395.1 Streptosporangiaceae bacterium | reverse complement strand
GGGCCGGCGCCCTCGTCTCCGCCGTCGGGCAGCTCAACCGGCCCCGCCTTCCCGACATCGCGGGCCGCGACGAGTTCACCGGACCGTCGTGGCACTCCGCCCGCTGGGACCACGATGTCGACCTGGCAGGCCTGCGGGTAGCGGTGATAGGTACCGGGGCCAGCGCCATCCAGTTCGTTCCCGAGGTCGCCAAGGCCGCCGCGCGCGTCGACGTCTACCAGCGCACGCCCCCGTACGTGCTGCCCAAGTTCGACCACCCCTACGGCCGCGCCCAGCAGCTCCTGTTCGAGCGGTTCCCCGTGATGCGCAAGGCCGACCGGCTGCGCATCTTCCTCGACGGCGAGCTGCTCACGAGCGGGTTCGTCCTGTCGCCGCAGTTCCTGGCCGCGCCGATGCAGATGTGGCGCCGGCAGCTCCGGACCCAGATCGCCGACCCGCAGCTGCGCGAGAAATGCGTCCCCGATTACGTGATGGGCTGCAAGCGGGTGCTGTTCTCCAACGACTGGTACCCGACGCTGGCCCGCCCGAACGTCGAGCTCCTCACCGAGCCGATCGAGCGCATCGCGGCCGACGGCGTGGTCACCGCCGACGGCGCCCTCCGCCCGGCGGACGTGATCGTCTACGGCACCGGATTCAAGACCCTCGACTTCCTGGCCCCCATGGCAGTGACCGGCCTGGGCGGGCGCCGGCTGCACGAGGTCTGGCGGGACGGGGCCGAGGCCTACCTCGGGATCACGGTGTCCGGGTTCCCGAACTTCTTCATGCTCTACGGGCCCAACACGAACCTCGGCGGCAACTCGATCATCTACATGCTCGAAGGGCAGATCGCCTATGTGCTTGGCGCCATCCGGGCCCTCCGGGAGCAGGGCCTCGACTGGCTCGACGTGCGTCCCGACGTCCAGCAGGCGTTCAACGCATGGGTGGGCGCGGCCAGCCGCAGCTCTGTATGGGAGAGCGGGTGCCGCAGCTGGTACACGACGGCCTCGGGCCGCAACACCAACAACTGGCCCGACCACACCTTCCTCTACCGGTACCGGGTCCGCCGCTTCGACCTCGGCCGGTACCGGGTCATGCCGAGACGCCCGGCCGCGGCAGGCACCGTCAGCGTCGGAACATGAGTGAGCCGGAGGGGCTCACGAGCGCCCCGCAGGCGAGCGGGAGACACGGCATGAGCACGGGGCCGCGGACGGCGATCGGCGTCCGCGTGCCGTCGGCGGTGGTGCGCCTGGGCGCGCGGCAGGTCGGCCGGCGCGTTCTCAACCCCGATCTGCCCTGGGAGGTTCAGCGCCAACGTCTCGACCGGCTCATGGCGGGCTCGCCGGTGCCGCGCGGCACGAAGATCATAAGTAACGTTATCAACGGTGTGCGGACCGAGGTGGTAACCGCCGCGGGGGTGGCCCCGGAGCGCACGGTCGTCCATTTCCACGGCGGCGGCTACTGCGTGGGCTCGGCGCGCATCGCGCGGACCTGGGCGGCGCACCTGAGCGCCCAGGCCGCGTGCCGGGTCGTTGTGCCCGAGTACCGGCTGGCGCCCGAGCATCCCCACCCCGCCGCCCTCGATGACGCGCGCGACGTCATGAAGGCCCTGGTCAGCGACGTCGCCCCCGGCGCGGTCGTGCTGTCGGGCGACTCGGCGGGCGGGGGCCTGGCCCTGTCGCTCGCGCTGGCGCTGCGTGACGAGGACCAGCAGCTTCCGGCGGGCTGCATCCTCGTGTCGCCGTGGCTCGACCTTGGGCGGGACCGCGACGCGGTACCGGAGCTTGTGCGCAGGGACGTGCTGCTCACCCCGCGCTGGCTCAAGGCCTGCGCGATCGCCTACGCCGACCCGCCGAGCTGGTCGGACCCCTCGGTCTCGCCGCTGCTTGCCGAGCCCGGCGGCCTGCCGCCGCTGCTGATCCAGGCCGCCACCGACGACCTGCTTGCCCCCGACGCCGAGGGCCTGGCCGCCCGGGCCTCCGCCGCCGGGGTCGACGTCACCTACACCCGGTGGCCCCGCATGTGGCACAACTTCGCA
>DASYXX010000273.1:0-1532 GCA_035934395.1 Streptosporangiaceae bacterium | reverse complement strand
GGGTGCGGATGAGCGGTGTACGGGTCCTGGTCGGCACGCGCAAGGGCGCGTTCGTTATGACCTCGGATGGTAAGCGTGACGAGTGGGACATCAGCGGGCCGCATTTCGCCGGCTGGGAGATCTACCACATCAAGGGCTCGCCCGCCGACCCCCAGCGGCTGTACGCGTCGCAGTGCAGCGGCTGGTCCGGGCAGGTGATCCAGCGCTCCGACGACGGCGGAGTGACCTGGAAGCCGGTGGGCAACGAGTTCGCCTATGACGGGACGCCGGGGACGCACCAGTGGTACGACGGGACGCCCCATCCGTGGGAGTTCGAGCGGGTCTGGCACCTGGAGCCGTCGCTGGACGACCCGGACACCCTGTACGCCGGGGTGGAGGACGCCGGCCTGTTCCGGTCCACAGACGGCGGGCAGCGGTGGCAGGAACTGCCCGCGTTGCGGGGCCACGAGTCGGGGCCGTCCTGGCAGCCCGGGGCGGGCGGGATGTGCCTGCACACGATCATCCTGGATCCCGCCAGGCCCGGCCGGATGTACGCCGCGATCTCGGCCGCGGGCGCGTTCCGGTCCGATGACGCGGGCGAGACCTGGCGGCCGATCAACCACGGCCTCCAGTCGGAGGGCATCCCCGACCCCGACGCCGAGGTCGGCCACTGCGTGCACCGTATGGCGATGCACCCCTCACGCCCCGGCGTGCTGTTCATGCAGAAGCACTGGGACGTCATGCGCACCGACGACGCGGGCGAGACGTGGCACGAGGTCAGCGGCAACCTGCCCACCGACTTCGGGTTCCCGATCGACGTGCACGCGCACGAGCCGGACACCGTCTACGTGGTCCCGATCACCAGCGACGCGGAGCATTTCCCTCCCGAGGGCAAGCTGCGCGTCTACCGCAGCCGGACCGGCGGGGACGACTGGGAGCCGCTGACGAACGGCCTGCCGCAGGAGCACTGCTACGTCAACGTGCTCCGCGACGCGATGGCCGTCGACGCCCTCGAGCAGTGCGGCGTGTACTTCGGGACTACAGGGGGGCAGGTCTACGCGTCGGCCGACTCCGGCAACAGCTGGGCACCGATCGTCCGGGACCTCCCGGCCGTGCTGTCGGTCGAGGTCCAGACGCTGCCATGATCCGGGTGGTGCTCCCCGCTCACCTGCGCGCGCTCGCGCGCATCGACGGCGAAGTGGAGCTGGACGTGGCGGGCAAGGTCACCCAGTGCTCCGTCCTGGACGCGCTGGAGGAGCGTTATCCGATGCTGCGCGGCACCATCCGCGACCACAACCGCGGCCCGCGCCGGGCGTTCATCAGGTTCTTCGCTTGTGAGGAGGACCTGTCCCATGAGGACCCCGACGTCCTGCTGCCCGGCCCGGTCGCCGACGGCGCCGAGCCTTACCTGATCGTGGGCGCCATGGCCGGCGGCTAGGGGCCTAGGAAGCGTCCGTGGCCTCTGGCCCCGTGGCGGGAACCGGGTCAGCGGACCGTCTGTCCCAGCCGTGGAACTTTGAGTAGTCGCCCGCGTTCCAGGCCTCGCGGAGCCC
>DASYXX010000775.1:0-10499 GCA_035934395.1 Streptosporangiaceae bacterium | reverse complement strand
ACGCGGTTCGTTCCGTTATCGGGCTGACCGGCCAGTACGCCGGGCTGGACGAGGCGCTGCCCGGGCGGGACAACGTCGTGCTCATCGGCAGGCTCGCCGGGCTCGGGCGGCGCGAGGCGCGCAAGCGCGCGGCCGACCTGGCGGAGCGCTTCGGCCTGTCGGAGGCCGCCGGGCGGCCGGTGCGCACCTACTCGGGCGGCATGCGGCGCCGCCTGGATCTTGCTGCGAGCCTGATGAACCGGCCCGCGCTGCTGATCCTCGACGAGCCGACCACCGGGCTCGACCCGGCCAGCCGGGTCGAGCTATGGGCCGCGCTCCGGGAACTGCGCGAGGCCGGCACGACCATGCTGCTGACCACCCAGTACCTGGAGGAGGCGGACCGTTTCGCCGACGCCGTGCATGTGCTCGACCACGGCGTGATCATCGCCGCGGGCACGGCGGCAGACCTCAAGGCGCGCGCCGGCACCCAGGTCGTGGACGTGCTGCTGGCCGGGCAGGCCGCGGCCGCAGCGGCCGCCTCGCTCCTGGCCAGCGTCGCGCCCTCGGATCTGCGCGTGGACGAGGCTTCCCGGCGGCTGACGATCGTCGCGCGCAACGGCCTGCACACGCTCCTCGACACGGCGAGGCTGCTCGAGGCCGACGGGATCGGGGTCGCCGACATTGCCTTGCGACAGCCGTCGCTCGACGAGGCGTTCCTGACCCTTACCTCTGCCACACAGCCCTCGGGAGCAGCGCGATGACAGCAGAGAGCATCACCAGAGCGGGACCTGGCCCGATCGCCGGCCGGTGGCGCGAGCAGCCAGGGGCCGGCCGCCTGGCCCGGGACAGCCTCCTGATCGCCGGACGCCACCTGCGGGTCCTGCGGCAGAGCCCGGGCCGGCTCATCTTCCCGCTGCTGCAGCCCGTGCTGATCCTCGTGCTGTTCGTCTCCGTGCTGGAGAACCTTGCCTCCGTCTCCGGCGGGCCCTACCGGCAGTTCCTGATCCCCGGGATCATGATCGAGAACGTGGTGCTGACCGCGCCGGTCACAGGGCTGGCGCTGGTCCGCGATGCGGATACGGGCCTGGCCGACCGGTTCCGCTCGCTGCCCATGTCCCGCAGCGCGGTGCTCGTCGGCCGGTTGCTGTCCGACGCCGTGGTCTTCTTCGTCCAGGCACTCGTCATGATCGGCGTCTCCTACCTGCTGGGCTTCCGCGTGCACACCGGCCTGCCAGGCCTCGTGGGGACCGTGGCGGCGGCGGTGGCGTTCGGAATATCTCTCGGCGTGACGTGTGCCTGGCTTGCGCTGCTGATCCGGGACGTGGAGACGGCCGAGCGTGCGCTGTTCTTCCCGTTCATACCGCTGGCGTTCGTGAGTTCCGCGTACGCCCCGGTGGACAGGCTGGCCGGCTGGCTGCAGCCGCTCGCCCGGGTAAACCCGGTCTCGTCGGCCGTCGCGGTGCTCCGGGCCCTCGCCGACGGCGGCCCGCTGGCGGGCTCAGCCCTGCAGCTCGCAGCCTGGAGCGCGGTGCTCGCGATCGTGCCGGGCGTGCTGGCCGTCCGTCGCTGGCAGGCCTCGCCGTAGGCCGGGTCAGGGCGGGGAGATGGCGAGGCGGCCCTCGAGGACGGCGCGGTCGATGCTGGCCCGCATGCCGGCGCAGGCCTCGATGAGCGCGGTCTGCTCGCCCGCCACGACCCGGGCGCTGAACTCGGCGCAGGCGCGCACAGACTCCAGGCTCCACTGCACGCTGGTGTGCCGGGGGGTGAACTTGGCGACCAGCGCCGAGGCGCCGCATCGCTCGCACTCGACCGGCCGGAATCCCGCTTCCCGCTCGTCGGCCGGGGCCGGCACCGGCCCCGCCAGCGACGCCAGGTACTGGCCGTCGGCCGGCCTCATCCCGCCCCTCCCGCCCCTCCCGCCCCTGCCTGCCGGGCCGCGAGATTGGCCGCGACCTCGGTCTCCCACTCGGCCACGGCCTTGGTGGTGTCAACCTCGAACTCGTACCGCGCGACCATGGCGGGCTTGACGTCCTCGACGTCGGTGTAGAACTGCTGGTACCAGCGGCGCAGCTGGTAGACCGGGCCGTCGTCGTCGCAGAGCAGCGGGTTGTCCACGCGCGTCTTGTTGACCCAGATCTCGACGTCTTGCTCGAAGCCCAGGCCGATGAACTTGGCGAACTTCGCCGCGACCTTGTCGGCCTGCACGTCGGTCAGGCCGGGCAGCTTCTTGACGATCACGCCCCACTGGAGCTTGAAGGAGTTCGGCGTGACCGGGTAGTGGCAGTTGATCAGCACGCTCTCCATGGTTGTGCCGTGGTAGTCATGCCACAGGTAGTCGATCATGTACGAAGGCCCGTAGTACGAGGCCTCCGACCGCAGTGCGGTCTCATCTCCCGACGCGTAGTTCGAGCCCTGCTCGATGTCCGGGCGGGAGCGGGTGCGCAGGTACTGCGAGGCGATGTGCCCTTCGAACACGTTCTTGAAGTACGTGGGGAAGGCGAAGTGAATGTAGAAGAAATGAGCCATGTCGACGACGTTGTCGATGACCTCGCGGCAGTTCGCGCCCTCGACCAGGATGGAGTCCCAGGTCCAGTCGCTCCACTCCGCGGAGAACGCGCCGTCGATCCGGGTAATGGTCATGTGCTCCGGAGGCGCGTTCCCCTGCGGGTCGTTCCACACGAACAGCTGCCGGTTCTGCTCCAGCGTGATCCAGGACCGGGTCCGCGCCGCGGCCGGGACCCGCTTGGAGTAGGGGATCTTCGCGCACCGGCCGTCGGGTCCCCAGCGCCAGTCGTGGAAGGGGCAGGCGACCTGGTCCCCCTTGATCGTGCCCTGGCTCAGGTCGCCGCCCATGTGCCGGCAGTACGCGTCGAGCACGTGCAGCCGACCCGCCGAGTCCGCGAACACCACCAGCTTCAGCCCGAACGCCTCGACCGCGTGCGGGCCCGACTCGCGGAACCTGTCGGCGAGGCCCAGGCAATGCCAGCCACGCGCGAACCGGGTGGGCGGCGCCGCGGCCACGATGTTCCGGAATCCGTTCCGGACGTTCATGGGACCCTCCATGCCAGTGCTGCTACCCCCTAGACTAGAACATGTTCTAGTCTAGGGATACTGCGGTCGGCTCCCGCTGCCGCGCGATCGGAGGGCACTCCAGTGAGCGAGAACGTCGGTCAGGCGGTGCTTGACGGTGTGCGCGAGCTGCTGCCGGTGCTGCGAGAGCGGGCCCAGGAGGCCGAGGACAGCCGCAACGTTCCCGCCGAGTCGGTCAAGGCGCTGACCGAGACCGGGTTCTTCCGGCTGCTCCAGCCCGGCCGGTTCGGCGGGCTCGAGGCCGACCCGATCACGTTCCTCACCGCCGTGCGGCACATCGCCAGCGCCTGCGGGTCGACCGGCTGGGTCGCCTCGGTCCTCGGCGTGCATGCCTGGCAGCTGGCCCTGTTCCCGATCCAGGCGCAGGACGAGGTCTGGGGGGCCGACTCGGGCACCAGGATGTCGTCGTCCTACGCCCCGACCGGCAAGGCCGAGGCGGTCAGCGGCGGGCACCGGCTCACCGGGCGGTGGAGCTTCTCGTCGGGATGCGACTACGCCACCTGGGTGCTGCTCGGCGCGATCGTGTCCGACGCCGACGGCAACCCCGCCGACTTCCGCACGTTCCTGCTGCCGGCCAGCGACTACGTGATCGACGACGTGTGGGACACGGTCGGCCTGCGCGGCACCGGCAGCAACGACATCGTGGTCTCCGGGGCGTTCGTGCCCGAGTACCGGTCGCTCCGCTTCACCGACGTGTTCCGCTGCGCCTGCCCCGGCCAGGAGGTCAACCCGGCGCCGCTGTACCGGCTGCCGTACGGCTCGCTGTTCTCCTACGCGATCACGACGCCGATCATCGGGATGGCCATGGGGGCCTACGAGGCGCACGTGGCCTACCAGCGGGAGCGGGTGCGGGCCTCCTACGTCGGCCAGAAGGCGTCGGAGGACCCGCATTCCCAGGTACGGGTGGCCGAGGCCGCGGCCGAGCTCGACTCGGCCTGGCTGGCCCTGGAGCGCAACATGACCGAGCTCATGGAGCTGGCCCGCGCGGGCGAGAAGATTCCCGTGCCGCTGCGCCTGCGGGTGCGGCGCGACCAGGTGCGCGGTACCGGCCAGGCGATCACGGCGGTGGACCGGCTGTTCGAGAACTCCGGCGGGCGGGCGCTGCGCAGCGGCACCCCGATCCAGCGGTTCTGGCGCGACGCCCACGCCGGCCGGGTGCACGCGATCAATGACCCGGAGCGCGCGCTGTCCATGTTCGGCCGGGGCGAGTTCGGCCTGCGGATCCAGCCTGACGGGATGCTGTAGCGGATCCGGGCGATGACTGAGCCGGTGGATTTCGCCACGACTAGCCGCTTCTCTGACGCGGGCGGCATGCGGCTGCACTATCACGAGGCCGGGGTGGCACCCGGCCGCCTCCCCGTGGTCATGCTGCACGGCGGCGGGCCCGGCGCGTCGGCGTGGAGCAACTTCGGCCGCAACCTGCCCGTGTTCGCGGCTCGGTTCCGCACGCTCATGATCGACCAGCCGGGGTTCGGCAGCTCGGCCAAGCCCCCGGTGACCGGCCATTACTTCACGTTCGCCGCCGATGCCGTGGCCGGCCTGCTGGACAAGCTGGGGATCGGCCAGGTGCACCTGGTCGGCAACTCGCTCGGCGGCGGCACCTCGGTCCGCTTCGCGCTCCGGTATCCCGGGCGCGTGGGCCGGGTGGTGCTGATGGGGCCGGGCGGCCTGAGCCTGAACGTCTTCGCCCCGGACCCGACCGAGGGCATCAAGAGGCTGATGGAGTTCGCCGCGCCGCCGGGTCCCAGCCGCGAGAAGATGGCCGCCTTCCTGCGGACGATGGTCTACGACCAGCGGCTGGTGACCGACGAGCTGGTGGAAGAACGATACGTAACGGCCAGCACCCCAGAGGCGGTCGCCGCCATGGCCTCGATGGGGGCCTCCTTCTACGACCCGGCTCACGCCGAGGAAGGGCTGCTCTGGCGGGAGGCCCAGCGGCTGCGGCACGAGGTCCTGCTGGTATGGGGCCGGGAGGACCGGGTGAACCCACTCGACGGCGCGCTGGTGGCGCTCAAGCTCATCCGCCGGGCGCAGCTGCACGTGTTCGGCGGCTGCGGGCACTGGGCGCAGCTGGAGAAGTTCGACGAGTTCAACCGGCTGGTGATCGGTTTCCTTGAAGGGGGCGCACAGTGAGAGCGAGCCGGAGGGGCGCGGCGCCGTCTGGACTGAGGAGCGAGGAACGAGCGACGAGGGAAGGCGGCGCCTCAAGGGCGCCCCGATGCGAGCGGGGAACACAGTGACCGGGATCGGTTCGCTGGGGTACCTGCGCGTCGAGTCCACCGACGTCGCGGCCTGGCGCGAGTTCGGCGTGCGAGTGCTCGGCATGGTGGAGGGGCGCGGCCCCGACTCCAGCGCCGTCTACCTGCGGATGGACGACTTTCCCGCCCGGCTGGTCATCCTGCCGGGCGACCGGGACCGACTGCTCGCGTCGGGCTGGGAGGTGCCCGGCGAGCGCGAGCTCGCCGAGCTGTCGCAGGCGCTGGAGAAGGCGGGCGTCACGGTCGAGGGCGGCACCCCGGCCGAGGTGGCCGACCGGCGGGTGGCCCGGCTGCTGCGGTTCGACGACCCGGCGGGCAACGCCCTGGAGGTGTTCTGCGGCGCGGCTCTCGAGCACCGCCCGGCGGTCAGCCCGTACGGGAACCGCTTCGTGACCGGCGATATGGGCCTCGGCCACGTGGTCCTGCCTGTGTCCGACGAGGAGTCCGCGCTGCGCTTTTACACCGAGGTGCTCGGGTTCCGGCTGCGGGACTCTATGCGGATGGCGCCCGAGTTCTTCGGCCGGCCCGCCGGGGGGCCTCCGTCGTGGATGCGCTTTCTCGGCTGCAACCCACGGCACCACTCGCTGGCGCTCGCGCCGTTCCCGGCGCCGGCCGGGATCGTGCACCTCATGGTGGAGGTCGCCACGCTGGACGACGTCGGCCGCTGCATGGACCGGTGCGCCCGGCGCGGAGCCAGGGCCAGCGCGACCCTAGGCAGGCACGCTAACGACCTGATGGTGTCGTTCTACGTGGCCACGCCGGGCGGGTTCGACATCGAGTACGGCACCGACGGCAGGCAGGTGGACGACGCGACGTGGGTAACCCGGGAGACCACCGCGATCAGCCTCTGGGGCCACCAGTGGGGCGCGGGCGGCGGGAACTGACATGACCGCCGCGCACGACCTCACGCCCACGGCGTTCGAGCCGGAGCCGGGGCGGTTCCGCCAGGTGCTCGGCCACTTCTGCACCGGCGTCACGGTCATCACCGTGTGCGACGAGGACGGCCCGGCCGGGTTCGCCTGCCAGTCCTTCGCGGCCGTGTCCCTGGTCCCGCCACTGGTGCTGTTCTGCCCCAGCCGGCTGTCGGCTACGTGGTCGCGGATCGCCCGGGCCGGGCATTTCTGCGCAAACGTGCTCGCCGCCGACCAGCGCGGGCTGGCCCGTGCGTTTGGCACGAGCGCGGCCAGCGGAGCGGACAAGTTCGGCGGCGTGCCCTGGTCACCGTCGCCCGCCGGGGCGCCGGTCCTGGAGGACGCGCTCACCTGGGTGGGCGCCGCGGTGGAGGCCGTGCACGAGGCAGGGGACCACTTCGTGGTCATCGGGCGGGTGACCGCACTGGGCGAGTGCGACGCCGCCCGGCCGCTGCTGTTCTACCGGGGCCGCTACGCCGTGACCGCCGCGCAGTCGGCGGCGGGCCCGCCCGAGGTCGTCGACACCCTGCTCGCCTGGCCCCGCCACGCCGACTGGATGTAGGCCCCTGCTACCGTGCGGGCCCCGGCGACTACCAAGCACGGGCCGAAACTGCTGCTGTTGCGGCAGTTTCCGCACCCAGTTCCGAGGGGCATGTCCCGAAACCCGGTTACGGACACGTGCACGGCGGCCTTAACCCGGCAAGCGCCGCTGCCGCCCCTGCCGGTGCGTCACCTAAGCCCCGGCCGGTCGGCGACCGCACCGCTGGTGTGAGCATGCGTGGTTCAGGGGACCAGTGATCCGCCGAGGGTGAGCATCGCCTTGTCGCGGTCGCCGTCCCAGGCGAAGGCCTGATCGTCGGCGGGCAGCCTGCCCCACAGCAGGAGCAGGAGCTCGGCGGCCGTGGCGCGGACCGTGGCCACCGGGTCGCCGGGACCGAGAACCCAGGATGACGTTGAGTCCGTCGCACTGAGGCGGATCGCGTGCGGTAGCGCAGGGGTGCGGCCGAGCCGGATCTGGCGCGGCGTCATGGTGTCGATGACCTCGGCGATCCCCTCGGCGGCCAGGGCCGGGTCCAGCGGGCCGGCCGCGCCGAGCGCGTGCTCGGCATCCCACCGGTGGATCAGCGTCTCCATACACCGGCGCCGCTGCCAGAAGCCCACCGTGGGCGGCGGCGCGATCGTCCACGCCGGGGCCGAGGGATCGCCGTCCAGCGCTGCCAGCAGGACGCGGGCGGTGTCATTGAACCACCTGGCCAGGGCGGCCTGGTTGCGCGGGGCGGGTGGCGCCTCGTAGTCCCCCCGCTGCTCGGTAACCCCGGCCGCCGCCCACAGGTTGCCCCCGCCGAGATGATCGGCGAGGTCGTACAGGGTCCACTGGCCGCAGTGCTCGACCCGGGCCGACAGGTCACCGGCCAGGCACGCCTCGAAGGCGCCCAGCTCGCGGCGCAGGTGATCCAGGTAGGTGGCATAGTCCATGTCCCAGACCGTACCGTCAGAAGTGGCGCCAACCCGACCGTGGTGGCGACCCGGAGAGGAAACAGTCATGTCCGATGCGACGCAGTGGCCCACCGACCGGCGGATCACGATCCGCGACCTGCAGGCGGCCACCGACCGGGGCGAGCGGTGGTCGATGCTCACCAGCTATGACACGCTCACCGCCGGCGTCTTCGAGCAGGCCGGGGTCCGCGCCCTGCTCGTGGGCGACACCAGCGCGGAGATGGTCCTCGGCTACCCGGATACCGTGCCGGTCACCATGGACGAGCTGGTCCCCATGGTGCAGGCCGTGGTGCGGGGGACGCGGACCGCGCTGGTCGTCGCCGACCTGCCGTTCGGCAGCTACCAGGCCGGCCCGGCGGCGGCGATGGCGAACGCCGTCCGGCACCTGAAGGAAGGCGGCGCGCAGGCGGTCAAGCTCGAGGGCGGCCGGCGTGTCCTGCCGCAGGTCGAGACCATGGTCGGGGCCGGCATCCCGGTGATGAGCCACCTGGGGCTCACCCCGCAGAGCATCAACGTGCTCGGCGGGGTCCGGCGCATCCAGGGCCGGGGCGACGCCGGGGACGAACTGCTCGCCGACGCGCTGGCCCTGGAGGCCGCCGGCGCGTTCGCGGTGGTGCTGGAGTCGGTGCCGGCCGCGCTCGGGCGGCGGGTCTCCGACGCGCTGCGGATCCCCACGGTGGGCATCGGGGCCGGCCCGGACTGCGACGCCCAGATCCTGGTCTGGCAGGACATGGCGGGCCTGACCACCGGCAGGCTCCCGCGGTTCGTCAAGCATTACGCCGACACCCGTGACCGGCTGCTCGACGCCACCCGCCGGTACGTGGCCGACGTCGCCGACCGGCGCTACCCAGATCAAGCCCACAGTTATTCATAACGCCACCCCGGACGGCGTGACCGCCAAAGATCAGCAAGGCGGAGGTCAGGGCTCAGGTGACGCGCATCGATGCGGTTGTAGCAGCATCTATGCTCCACCGATGCGGTTGCGGCGGCGAGAGCGTCGTCCGACACGCCGTGGACCGGCGGCCGAGCGGGCGCGTCGCCGTCGGCGGGCGCTAGCGATCGTCGAGGTGGGCGGTGTCGTTGAAGCCGCGCAGGATCCAGCGGTCGCCCGAGACCACTAGCCGGGAGATCGAGGCGTTATCGGCGCCGAGGAAGGCGAACGGGCGGGATTCGCTGGCCTGCGCGAGGGCCTCGCCGATCACGCCGCCGTGCGTGAATGCGGCCACGCGCTGTCCCTGGTGAGCGGCCGCCAGGCGCTCGATCGCGTCGCGTACCCGGCCGGCGAACTCGGCGGCGGGCTCCGCGCCGGGAATCATGTCCCAGCGCTCCTCGGCGAGCACCCGCTGGCCAGTCGGGCTGCCGTCGGCCATCATCTTGCGCAGCACGCCGCCTTCCCACTCGCCCAGGTACACCTCCCGGAGCCCGGCCTCCACCCGCGGCTCCAGGCCGAGCTGCGCCGCCAGCGGCGCCGCGGTCTGCGCGGTACGGCGCAACGTCGTGACGTAGATGGCGTCGATGCCCGCGTGACTCAGCCGGGCGCAGACCCGGCGGGCCTGCTCGGCGCCCTGGGGCGACAGCGGCGGGTCGCCGTGCCCGCCGACGAGCGTGAACGGGCTGCCGTCTACGTATGCCTCGGATTCACCGTGCCGGACCAGCACGAACTCCACCGCCCCCGGCGGCGGCTCGAACCGGCGCTGCCGGAACGACGCTGGCTCAGGCCCCGGGCGCGGTGCTTCCGTCATAAGGCCCAAATCGTACCGGCCGCCCCGCAGGGCTACGCCAGGCGCTGACCCGCGGCCTGGGCCGCCGCCAGGAACTTCGGCACGACCATGCGCCACGCCTCGATGATGAACTCGCGCATCTCGGCCTGGTCGAGCCGGGCCATGTGCGCGTCGATCCAGTTGAAGCGCGCATCGCTGGGCCGGTCCAGGAAGAACCTGTCCGGCTCGGCGGCGATCATCGCGGCGCGCTCCTCCCGGGGGAAGGCGAAGCCCACGACCGTCTCGTCGGGGGAGATCGCGGCGTAGACGATCTTCCCGACCCGGAACTTCACGTGGTCGCGGATGAGGTGCTCCTCCGTGCGGGGGAGAGACAGCGCCACCTCACGCACGTCCTGCGCGGTTACCATGGCTCGGCTTCCTCCGCGTGCTGCGCCGTGTGGTCGCCCTGCTTGCTGCATCTGGTTGCAGGTTAGTCAGGCGGCGGCGGAACCAACAACGAGATAACCGACTGCTCGCCGTGCTGCGCGCGGGTCAGCGCGAGCAGGCCCTCGAGCAGCGCGTCGACCCGCGGGGGAGCGGACCGGCGGAGGCCAGACCAGCGTCCGCGACTGCCTGCACGCGGAGTGGACCAAGGTGCGCACGGCGCCTGGCACGATCTGGCTGCTGGCCGCCGCCATGGTGTTGACTGTCGGCGTGAGCACCGGGGCAGTCGCAGCGACCAGATGCCCGCCCGGGGCCGGCTGCCCGGTGGACGTCACGAAGCTCAGCCTCACCGGGGTCCAGGTCGGCCAGGCCCTCGTCGCGATCCTGGCCGTGCTGATGGTCGGCGCCGAGTACGGCGCTGCTGTTCGGCGGCGTGGTCCTGAGCAGGCGCGATGCATGAGTGAGCCGGAGGGCCTCAAGGGAGCCCCGGAGGCGAGCGGGAAACACAGCATGAGGGGGAGCCGACCGTGACGTTCTCGCCGGCCGCGCCGGGTGCAGTCCCGAGCGCCCCCGCCGGTGTCGGCGCGCCGGCGCCCGCGCCCAGACGGTGGCCGGTCCGG
>DASYXX010000209.1:0-8176 GCA_035934395.1 Streptosporangiaceae bacterium | reverse complement strand
GCGGCGTCCCTGAATAGTTCCGCTGCCTCCGCCGGCTGCCGCGCGGCGACGGCCGTCCACGCGTCGGCGAGTTGCTGCTCGGGTCCGCGGAAGCCGAACGGCGGCCCGGCGGCGCGCTCGGCCAGCACCTGGGCGGCGGCGTCCGCGTCGCCGAGCATGGCGTGCGCCAGGGCCAGGCCCGACAGGACCAGGCGCCGCGGGCCCGCGAACCGGTGGGCATCGGCCAGTCCGGCCGCCTCGGCGTAATAGCGGCGAGCGGTCGCCACCCGGCCCTGCAAGGTGGCCACCCGCCCGAGGTTAGCGGTGAAGAAGATCTGGGCGACGGGCACCCGGTAGGAGGCCACGATCTCCGGGCCGGCCCGGGCCAGCCGTTCGGCGTCGGCGAGCCGGCCCGCCTCGGTCAGGGCGAACACCTGGTTGACGATGTGCATGCCCGGGTGGGCGATGGCCAGCTCGTCGCCGAGCGCGACATGGTCGGCGAAGCCGGCCTCGGCGGCACGCACCGCCTCGGTGGTCTGGCCGGTCATGGCCAGGGCGGGCGCCCCGGCGATGGCGCGGACCACCCGGGTCCGCCGGTCGTGGCCGGCGATGCGCTCGAGCACGGCCAGGGCCCGGTCGGGGCGCCCCGAGAACGTCAGCACGGAGGCCTCGTCGGCCACGAGCTCCTCTACCAGCGGCGGGGAGGTGATGACAGCCCGGGCGGCGGCGTCGATGGCGAGCGCCGTCTCGGGCTGGCACAAGCCCCATTGGGCGTTCTTGGCCCGGGTGACCGCCAGCCGCAGGGCGATGTTCTCGCCGCCCGCCAGCCCCTGCCCGAGCTCCTGCCCGAGCGCGAGTTCCTGCCCGAGCGCGAGCACCCGCTCGGATTCGTCGAACACGCCGAGCTCGTACAGCGCCTCGCCGAGCAGCAGCGCCCCGAGGCCGTCGAGGTGCTCGCCGGGCACCGCCTCCATCAGCCGCCGCACGACCCGGAAGTCGTGCGCGTAACGGGCCAGGTGGGCGCCGCGGACCAGCACGGCCGGGTCGGGCCGCCCGCCGGCGTCAAGCCGCCACGTCGCGATCCGCAGCGCCGCCGGGCCGGGTGCGGCGCTCGCGGCTTCCAGCCGGTCGGCCTGGGCCAGCAGCACCGCCCGCGCCCGCGACCTCGGCATGGCGCCGCGGACCGCCCTGGCGTGCAGCGGATGGGCCAGGCGCACCTCGCCGTCGGCGACGGCAATGGCCACCAGTCCGGCTCGCTCCAGCGATTCAAGCACCTCTAAGGGGACGGCTGCCTCGAGATACCCGACCTCCAGCGGCTCGCACAGGGCGAGCAGCTCCACGACCCAGCGGGCCTCGGCGGAGAGCTGGCCGATCCGGTGCTCGACCAGATCCAGGAGCCGGGTCGTGCCCGGCACGTGGTCCTCCAGGTGCCACACCCCCGAGCGTTCGACCAGCGCCCCCGATTCCATGGCGTCCAGCACGAACTCTCGCACGTACAGCGGGTTGCCCCTGGTGACCTCCCAGAACTCCCGCGCCGCGCCGGCCTCGATCGGGCCGCCGAGAGCCAGGTGCAGCAGCGTGTCGAGATGTGTGCGGCTGAGGTCAGCCAGCTCGACCCGCTCCAGCCGCCCCTCTCGCCACAGGCCGGTCACCAGGTCCGGGACCGGCTCCCCGGTGCGCACAGTGGCGATCATGAAGATGGCGCCCTGGGCGGCCAGGTACCCGAGCAGAGCGAGCGACGCGGCATCGAGCAGCGACACGTCATCGGCGACGATCACCAGGCGACGGCCGCCGTGGCGCTCGTGGAGGGCCCGGCGGGTCTGCTCGAACAGCGCCACCGTGTCGACGTTCCCGTCGGGGCCCGGGCGGCCGAGCCCGCCGGCGAGCAGCCCGGCCACGGCACCGAGCGGCAGCAGCGCCGTGGTCCGGCTGCCGGTCACCCGCTCGGTGGGGTGACCCGCGGCGGCCGCCTGCTGGCGGCACTCGTCGGCCAGCCGCGTTTTCCCGACCCCCGCCCGGCCGTGAATCACCAGCCCGGCGTGCTCGGCCGAGCCGAGGGCCCGCTCGAACGCCTCCAGCTCCGGCCGCCGCCCGACGATCGGCCACCGGTGCGCTGTGATCGTCACACCGGCCAGCATGACAGCCCGTTGCGGGGCAAACAATCGCCGACGGCCGGGGGCCGGGCACGGCCAGGATCAGGAGCCGGATACAGGGGCCAGGCGGCCACGATTCAGGCGGTCACGATTCAGGCGGTCACGATGGCCGGCCGCAGCCCGGCCACGGCGGCCACGACCTGGCCGGCCAGGCCGGCCGGGACGCCAAGCTCGTCCAGGGTCGCGGCGAGGTGGGCGGCGGTGCGGTCAAACTCGGCGTCGGTGATGCCCAGGTCACGGTGGCTCTCGGCGAGGCCGGGGCCCCGGTAGCGTTGCGGGCCGCCCAGCGCCTCCGCGAGGAACGTCACCACGTAGCGGCGGTGCCGTTCACCGACCCCGCCGGGGAACAACGGGGCGAGCTCGGGGTCGGCGAGCAGCCGCCCGAACAGGCCGTCGACCGCGGCGACCAGGGCGGGGCGCCCGCCGACGGCCTCGTAGAGATTGACCCCCTCCCCGTCAGCGGAGGCGGGTGCCTCGGCGGGAGCGGTCTCGCGCGCATCGGCGGTGATCGTCATGGCAGGTCTCCTTCGAAAGGGAAAGTTCTCCTACCGCGACGATTCCTCCCCCGGCGCGGTGCGCGCCTGAGCAATGACTACTCACCTTCCGGCATCGAGGGCGGCCGCCTGCTCCGCGTCGAGCAGGACATACGCCGTGGAACGGCCGCGCACGTACGGGCGCCACCACACCGGGTCACTCGTGTTCCACCGGTCGGCCGCGAGCACGCGGGTCAGCACCTTGAACGTGGCGGTCCGCGGCATATCGCTCGCGACCCGGACGAACCGCGGATACTGCTTGGGCCCGAGGTCACCCTGCCCGGCCAGGAAGGCACCCAGCTCCGCGGGTGTCATGGTCGCCCCGTCGCGCAGCACGAGGCAGGCCATGATCTGGTCGCCGGCCACGGGGTCCGGCACTCCGTACACCGCCGCCTCCGCGATCGCCGGGTGGCGGCGCAGCGCGCGTTCCACGGGCGCGGTGCCGAGGTTCTCGCCGTCCACCCGGAGCCACTCGCCCGCCCGTCCTGCGAACCAGCAGAACCCGCGGGAGTCCGCGTAGCCCAGGTCGCCGCTCCAGTACATGCCGTCACGCATCCGGCTCGCGTCGGCCCGCGGGTCGTTGTAATAGCCGGCGAACTGGCCGACGCCCAGCGTGTTCACGAACTCGCCGACGGCTTCGGCGGGGTTGAGCAGCTCCCCGCCGGGACCGAACCTGGCGGGCGGGCACGGGCGCCCGGTCTCCGGGTCCACCAGCCCCACCCCGTCGGCCAGCCTGCCGAGCGCGCCCGGCGGGGTGTCCGGGGTGCGGCTGACCGCCACGCCGCCCTCGGTCGACCCGAACCCGTCGATGACCTGGCAGCCGAAGCGCTCGGCGAACCTGGCCAGGTCACCGGGCGCGCCCTCGTTGCCGAAGGCGATCCGCAGCGGGTTGTCGGCGTCGTCCGCGCGGGCCGGGGTGGCGAGCACGTAGCTGAGCGGCTTGCCCACGTAGTTGGCGTAGGTCACGCCGTACGCCCGTATGTCGGCCAGGAACCCCGACGCCGAGAACCTGCGGCGCAGCGCGATCGCCGCGCCCGCGGCCAGGCCCACCGCCCAGCCCACCATGATCGCGTTGGAGTGGAACATCGGCATCGACACGTACACCGTGTCCGCGGGGCCGAGCCCGAGCCGGCCGGCCAGCCCGCACCCGGGACCGGCGATCTTCCCGTGGGTGCACCTGACCGCCTTCGGCTCGCCGCTGGTACCGGACGTGAAGATCAGCATGAGCAGGTCGCCGGGCCCCGCGGGCGCTGGGTCCAGCGCAGCGTGCCCGGGCAGTTCCAGGGCATCAAGCGGCAGCACCGGGACGTCCATCCTCGGCAGCAGCCCGGCGTACCGCGGCTCGGCGAGCACGTACTGGCAGTCGGTCCGCGCCACGTCCTGCGCCAGCGCATCGCCGCGGCGCACCGGATTCAGCCCGACCAGCACCGCGCCCGCGAGCGCGCACCCGCCGAGCAGGAACGAGAACTCCGGCACATTGTCAGCCAGCACGCCGACGTGGAACGGCACGCCGGGCCTGCGCCGCGCGCGCAGCGCGGCCGCGTAGCGCGCGCACTCGCCGACGTGCTCCCGCCAGCTCCATCGCCGGTCCTCGAACAGCAGCCCCGGCCCCGGGTTGCCGGCCTGGGCCAGCAGCAGCTCGGTAACCGTCGGGCCTCCGGCCGCCGTGCTCACATCGGCCTCCATCCCGCACGCAGTCGCACCGTGTCGCCAAACCGGCACAAACTGACCTGTTCGACCGATGGTAACCCGGCTAACCTCGGCAGCACGGCCGGCTGCAACGGGGAGACGAATGTACGCGCGCAAGTATGCCCTCGACCATCCCGACCGGGCTGCCATCATCATGGCCACGTCCGGCGAGACCGTCACCTTCGCCGAGTACGAGGCCCGGTGCAACGCCGCGGCGCACCTGCTGCGGGCGTCAGGCCTGAAACGCGGGGACCACATCGCGGTGCTCATGGAAAACCAGCCCCGGCTGCTCGAGATCGAGGGGGCCGCCGAGCGGACCGGCCTGTACTACACCCTGATCAACACCTACCTCGCGCCCGACGAGGTGGCCTACATCGTGACCAACTCGCGGGCCCGGCTGCTGTTCACCTCGGCCGCCCAGCGGCCGGTGGCCGAGGCGGCCGTGGCGCAGTCGCCGCGGCTCGAGCGGATGCTGATGACCGGTCCCGGCGACCCGCCCGCCGGCTGGGAGTCCTACGAGGCCGCCGTCGCCGGGTACGTCGCCGACCCGGTGCCTGACGAGACGCTGGGCGCGGCCATGCTTTACTCGTCCGGCACGACCGGCCAGCCAAAAGGCGTCCTGCGCGAGCTGCCGGACGCCGCGCCGAGCGATCCGCTGCCGGTGATGGACTTCGTGCGCGGGATGTTCGGGTTCCGGGACGGGATGACCTACCTCAACCCGGCGCCGCTGTATCACGCGGCCCCGCAGGCGAGCGTGGCCGCGTCGCTGCGGCTTGGCTCGACGACGGTGGTGATGGAGGGCTTCGACGCCGAGCAGTGGCTGGCGCTGGTGGAGCGGTACCGGGTGACCCACTGCCAGATGGTGCCGGTGATGTTCAGCCGGCTGCTGCGCCTGCCCGAGGCCGTCAGGGCCTGCTACGACACCTCGTCGCTGGAGTGCGTCGTGCACGCGGCGGCGCCGTGCCCCGAGCACGTCAAGCGCGGGATGATCGACTGGCTCGGCCCCATCATCACCGAGTACTACGGCGCGACCGAGGCTCACGGCGCGACCTTCTGCGACAGCGCGCAGTGGCTGGCGCATCCCGGCACGGTCGGCCGCCCCGTCCTCGGCGAACTGCTCATCCTCGATGAGCATGGCCACCAGTGCCCGGCCGGGGTGGACGGGGAGATCTGGTTCCGCGGGGCAACGGCGTTCCAGTACTTCCAGGAGCCGGACCTGACCGCCGCGGGCCGCAGCGCCGACGGGACCGCGAGCACCGTCGGCGACGTCGGCCACGTCGATGCCGATGGGTACCTGTACCTCACCGACCGCAAGACCTACATGATCATCTCTGGCGGCGTCAACATCTACCCGCAGGAGACGGAGAACCTGCTGTCCGCCCACCCGTCCGTGCTGGACGTGGCGGTCATCGGCGTCCCGAACGAGGACCTGGGCGAGGAGGTCAAGGCCGTCGTGCAGCTGGCGGATCCGGCCGCCGCCAGCCCGGAGCTCGCGCAGGAGCTGATCGGCTACTGCCGGGACCGGATCGCGCACTTCAAGTGCCCGCGGACGGTCGACTTCGTGCCCGAGCTCCCCCGGTCGGCGACCGGCAAGCTGTACAAGCGGGTGCTCAGAGACGCGTACTGGGCAGGCCACAAGACGTCGATCGTGTAGCGCCTACGGGAGCGTCACGGGGGTTGCGTTACGAAAAATGGTCCCCTGCCACGCCCCGATGACCCCGGTGGCGGACGGCGCTCCCGACGTGGTGGAGAGCAGGACCTCCCCGGCGAGAGAGTCGGGCGCGTCAACGGGTGCGTCGGACAAGTTGGCCGCGACGGTGAGCCCGCCGACGCGGTAGGCCCACAGCCCCTCGGCCGACGGCACGAACTCGTAGCCGGCGTCCCGGCCTGCGAGCTCGGCGCGGCGCAGGGCGAGCAGGCGGCGGCAGAACGCGAGCACCGAGGCCGGGTCCTGGCGCTGATCGGCGACGTTGCGCGCCGAGGCGTCGCCGACCGGCAGCCATGGCTTCACGCCGTCGGCCGTGAACCCGCCGGACGGCGAGTCCTCCCACTGCATGGGGGTCCGGCCGCGGTCGCGGTTCCACCGCCCGCTGACGTCGCGAGTCATCTTGTCCCGCCGCAGCTCGGGCGGGACCGCGACGTCGGTCATGCCGATCTCGTCGCCGTAGTACAGCACCGTCGTGCCCGGCAGGGTGGCCAGCACCAGCAGCGCCAGCCTGATCTTGCGCTCGTCGCCCCCGCACCAGCGCGTGGGGAAGCGGCCGACATCGTGGTTCGACGCGGTCCACACCGGGGTGGCCCCGGCGGGCAGGATCTCGAGCGTGTCGCCGACCACGGCCGACAGCTCGCGCGCGGCAAACCGGGCGAAGACGAACGGGAAGTTGAAGCCCAGCTGCAGCTCGTCGCCGTGTCCGTAGAACCCGGCGAGAGCGGCGAGATCCACCCACGTCTCGCCGAGCAGCAGCCGCGGCGGCCGGTAGCCCTCGGCGATCCGGCGCCAGTCCCGGAAGACGGCGTGGCTCTCCGGCCGGTTCGCGCTGTAGACCGGCCGCTGGCCGAAGCGGCCCTCGAGCGGGTTAGGGGCTTCCGCCGGGGGGTTGTCGCGCAGTTCAGCGTCCTTGTACAGGCCCTGGGCGACGTCGATGCGGAACCCGGCGACCCCCCGGTCGAACCAGAACCCGAGGATCTCGCGGAACTCGGCGTGCACCGCGGGCTCCCACCAGTTCAGGTCGGGCTGGCTGTCCAGGAAGTTGTGCAGGTAGTACTGGCCGGTCGGCTCGTGCCAGGCCCACGCGGGGTGGCCGGTCGCGTCCAGCCAGTTGTTCGGCGGGCCGCCGTCCGGGGCCGGATCGGCCCACACGTAGTAGTCGCGATGCGCGGCGTCCCGGCCGCCCGCGGCGTCGACGAACCAGGGGTGAGCGCTGCTGGTGTGATTGGGCACCAGGTCGAGAAGCACCCGCATCCCCCGCGCGCCCGCCTCGGCGACGAGCCGGTCGAGGTCGTCCAGCGTGCCCAGCTCGGGATGCACGCTCAGGTAGTCGGAGACGTCGTAGCCCCAGTCCTGGTCCGGCGACGGCATGGTCGGCGACAGCCAGACGCCGTCCACGCCCAGCCAGGACAGGTAGTCCAGCCCCGCGATCACGCCGTTCAGGTCGCCGTAGCCGTCACCGTCGGTGTCCAGCCAGGACCGGACGTAGAGCTGGTACAGGACGGCGCCGTGCCACCAGCGGCCGCTGGCGTTATCGTCCATGCGTCTCCTCATTTTCCTTCATATCTCTAACGTGACGGGGCCAGGCCGGGCCCGGCGGCTCCGCCGCGCCAGGCGGGTTCATCCTAGTTTCGCCGGATGGCCGGTCAGTGCGCGATACGCCCGCTCCCGGCGCCTTGATTTCACCTGCGGCCGCGCCGACACTGGACGGGTGAGCCCGGTTGTCGAGTTCCTCTTCGCCGCCGCCGTGCCCACGCTCGCGGGGTTCGCGCTCATCTACGCGTGGCGCGGGGCCGGGTGGCTCGGCCGGGCCGCGGCCAGCCGCCGGGCGAAGGCCCTGCCGCCGGAGCCGCTCGAGCGGCTCCAGGCGGACCTGCGCCGGCTGCGCGCGGAGCTCGAGGACACCGAGACCCGGTCCGGCCTGACCGCCAAGCATCACCGGGTGCAGGCGCTGCGCGGCGCCTACCTGGACACGCTGTCGGCCGCCTGCCTGCGGCTGGACGTCAGCCCGCCGTCGGGCGGCGACCGCGCCGCGCAGAGCGAGATCTACCGGGTGGAGGCGGCGCTGCGGCGGCGCGGCCTGGACGTACGCCAGGACACGCGGGAGACGGCCG
>DASYXX010000200.1:0-8726 GCA_035934395.1 Streptosporangiaceae bacterium | reverse complement strand
GATGAACGCGCTCACCCTCACGGTCATCAGGATCGCGTTTCTCGCTCTCCTATGGCTGTTCGTGATCGCCGCGGTAGGCGTCGTGCGCACCGACCTCTTCGGTACCTCCACCCCGTCCCGCAGGCAGGCGCGCATGCAGCGGCAGCCGCGCGCCAGGCCTCCCGCTCCCGGGCGACCCCCGAGACCGCCGCGCGGCGGGCGGACCGGGCGCGCGGTCCCGCAGCAGCTGCTGGTCACCGCGGGCGCGCTGGCGGGCACCAGTCTGGGCCTTGCCGATCAGCAGATAACCATCGGCCGCGCGAATGATGCCACGCTCGTGCTCAACGATGACTACGCTTCGACCCGGCATGCCCGACTCTTCCCTCAGGATGGTCAGTGGATTGTCGAGGATCTCGGCTCGACCAACGGCACCTACCTCGACCGTCAGAAGGTAACCCGGCCGACCCCGGTGCCTGTCGGCGTGCCGATCCGTATCGGTAAGACCGTCCTGGAACTGCGCAGATGACACTTGCACTCCGCTACGCGGTCCGCTCAGACGTCGGCCTCCTCCGCGAGGGGAACGAGGATTCGGCGTACGCGGGCCCGCACCTGCTCGCGATCGCCGATGGCATGGGAGGGCATGCCGCCGGCGAGGTCGCCAGTTCCGTGGCGATATACGCCCTGAAGGACCTGGACCGTGACGACATGCCGGCCGACCGCATGCTCGGCGCGCTCGCCGAAGCGGTCGCGGCGGCCAACAACGAGCTGCACGAGAGGAGCGTCCTGGATCCCAGCGTCGAGGGCATGGGCACGACGCTGACCGCGCTGCTCTGGTCGGGCGGCACCATCGCGATCTGCCACATCGGCGATTCCCGGGCCTACCTGCTCCGCGACGGCGACTTCCGGCAGATCACCCGCGATCACACGCTGGTCCAGTCGCTGGTGGACGACGGCAGGCTCACCGCGGCGCAGGCGGCCACGCACCCGCAGCGCTCGCTGGTGATGCGCGCGCTGCAGAGCGGCACCGAGGCGGAGCCGGACCTGTCGACCATCCCGGCCAAGGCGGGCGACCGGTACATGCTCTGCTCCGACGGGCTGTCGGACGTGGTCACCGAGACGACCCTGCGCGAGACGCTGATGCGGTTTGCCGACCGCGACCAGGCGGTTACCGAGCTCATCGAGCTCGCGATCCGCGGTGGCGGCCCCGACAACATCACCTGCATCGTCGCCGACGTGGTGGACGAGGTCACCGAGCCGACCGGCCAGGCCTCCGTGATGGTCGGCGCGGCATCGAACGGCGATGGCCGCCCCCAGCTGCGCACCAACAGCCCGGCCGCGCGGGCCCACCTGGTGACCCAGGCCGGGCCGGCGACGCGCCGCGCCGCGAAGCACTCGGCCCGGACGGATATCACCTACGTCGGGATCCCGGAACGGGATCTCGCCCGCGAGGAGGAGGAAGAGGAAGAAGAGGACGACGGCCGGGCGGGGGCCAGGGCCAGGCGGCGCCGCTGGCCGATAGTCACCACGATCCTCGTCATCCTGGCGATCGTGATCGTCGGCGGAGGCTTCGCGGCCTGGCGCTATACGCAGAGCCAGTACTATGTGGGCACCGACGGACGCCAGGTGATCATCTACCGCGGTATAAACCAGAAGGTCGCCTTCATAAACCTGTCCAGCGTGTACCAGAAGACCGGCATCCTGCTGTCCCAGGTGCCCCCGACCGACAAGGCACAGGTGGAGGCCACGACCCCGGCCACCAGCCTCGCCGACGCCCGGAAGACCGTGAACAGCATCCGCCAGGCCGTGGCCTGCCAGACATACACGTCCGCCTACAACACTTGGCTCGCGCATAAGCCCGCGAAACCCAAGTCTGTCACCCATCAGTACACGGCCGCTTACGACAGGTGGCTGGCGCACAAGCCGACGCCCCCCGCGGGCGTCTGCACACAGCCGGGGACGGCTGGGTGACCACGCTCCCCAGCCACGCCGCCCGCCGAGCCGCCGACGGGGTGGTCGCGATGCCGCGCGGCCGCCGCCAGACCGAGCTGCTGATGCTCATCTTCGCCGTCGGGCTGGTGCTGTTCGCCTACGCCAGCGTGGGCCTGGGCCTGAACGGCAAGGTCCCGGCCGGCATCGCCGAGTACGGCCTCGGCTTCGTCGTCATCGTGTTCATCGCGCACCTGGCGGTCAGGCGCTTCGCACCGTGGGCCGATCCGCTGCTGCTGCCGCTCGCGGCGCTGCTGAACGGCCTCGGCGTCGTCATGATCTACCGCCTCCAGCAGTCGGGGCGCAACGGCAATCCCGGCAACCAGATCATCACGATGACCTCGTCGGCGACGGCGGTGCAGGTGCTGTACAGCGCCGTGGGCGTCGCGGCGTTCGTCGGTGTCCTGGTGTTCATCAGGGAAGTGCGGGTGCTGCAGCGCTACACCTACACGCTGGGCGCGGTCGGCCTGGCCCTGCTGGCGATCCCGGCGCTGCTTCCGTCCCGGTACAGCGAGGTGCCCGGGACCGGGGCGAAGATCCAGGTCGCCTTCGGCGGGTTCAGCTTCCAGCCGGAGGAGTTCGGCAAGCTCGCGCTCGCGGTGTTCTTCGCCGGCTACCTGGTCACCAAGCGCGACGTGCTCGCCCTGGCCGGCCGCCGCTTCCTCGGCATCGACCTGCCCCGGGCCCGCGACCTGGGGCCGGTGCTGATCGCCTGGGCCGCCAGCCTGCTGGTGCTGTTCTTCGAGTCCGACATCGGAACCTCGGCGCTGTTCTTCGGCCTGTTCCTGGCGATGATCTATGTCGCCACCCAGCGCACCTCGTGGCTGCTGATCGGGGTCGGCCTGTTCGCGTTCGGCACCTTCCTGGCCAGCCAGCTGGTCGGCCACGTGGGCCAGCGGTTCGAGATCTGGCTGCACCCGTTCGCCGGCAGCAACCCGACGAACGCTTCGTTCCAGCTCGTGCAGGGCCTGGAGGGCATGGGCTTCGGCGGCATCCTCGGCACTGGCCTGGGCCACGGCCAGCCGTTCTTCACCCCGCTGGTGCAGAGCGACTTCATTGTCACGGCGTTCGGCGAGGAACTGGGCCTGACCGGCCTGATGGCGCTGCTGCTGATCTTCGGGCTGATCGTGCAGCGCGGCCTGCGGGCCGCCGTCCAGGTCCGCGACCCGTTCGCCAAGCTGCTGACCGGCGGGCTGTCGTTCGTGCTCGCGCTGCAGGTGTTCATCATCGTGGGCGGTGTGAGCGGGCTGATCCCGCTGACCGGCATCACGACCCCGTTCCTTTCCCAGGGCGGCTCCTCGCTGATCGCCAGCTGGGCGCTGATCGCGCTGATTATGCGGGTCAGTGACACCGCGCGGCGGCCGGCCCCGCAGCCGATCCAGGACGAGGGCATGACGCAGGTGGTGCGGGCCGGATGAACCGCGCGCTGTTCCGCCTGTCCCTGGCGTGCCTCGCCATGTTCATCCTGCTGCTGCTCAACGTGAACTACGTGCAGGCGTTCCAGGCCAACAGCCTGGCGGGCCGGCCGGGCAACGTCAGGATCTTCGACCAGCAGTTCCAGTACCAGCGGGGCTCGATCATCGCGGCCGGCGATACCGGGCGCGGCGGGCAGAGCGTCAAGATCGCCGACTCGCAGCTGGTCAAGGGCCAGAACGTCTACCAGCGCTCCTACCCCTTCGGACCGACGTACGCCCCGGTGACCGGCTACGACTCGATCTTCGGCAAGACCGGGGTCGAGCAGGCCGAGGAGAAGTACCTGGCCGGCACGGCCTCGAACCTCACCGTGCACAACCTGATCGGCCTGCTGACCGGCAAGCCCAAGCAGGGTGCCACCGTCTACCTGTCGATCAGCCCTCGGGCGCAGCAGGCCGCGTACCAGGCCATGCTGCAGCTCGAACCGGGGCACGAAGCGGGCGTCGTCGCCATCAACCCGTCCACGGGCGCGATCCTGGCCCTGGCGTCGAATCCGACGTTCGACCCCAACAGGTACACCACGCTCGACGGCACCAAGCTGGACAAGATCGACCTGCAGTACCGCAAGGATCCGACGCAGCCCCTGCTCAACCGGGCCACTGATATGGCGTTGCCGCCCGGCTCATCGTTCAAGGTGGTCACGAGCGCGGCCGCGTTCTCCAGCGGCAACGTCGCGAACACCAGCACCACGGTGAACGCGCCGCAGCCGCTGAACCTGCCCAACGGGCACCAGCTCAACAACGACGGCGGCGAGATCTGCGGCAACGGCCACCCGCCGATCGCCGAGGCGTTCTGGCTCTCGTGCAACACCGCGTTCGGCCAGATCGGGATGAACCTCGGCGCCCGCAAACTGCAGGAGACCGCCACCGCGTTCGGCTGGAACCAGGCCCTCTCGATCCCGTTCCCGGTGTCGCAGAGCGTGGCCCCCCTTCCGCAGGGGCTGGACCGGTCGCTGACGGCTTACATGGCGATCGGCCAGCTCAGTGACGTGGCCACGCCGCTGCAGGAGGCCATGGACGCCGCGGCGATCGCCAACGGCGGCAGGCTGATGAAGCCGTACCTCGTGCAGTCGGTGCAGGCGCCCGACCTGTCCACGATCTATAACGCCACCCCCTCCCTGATGTCCAACGCGGTGACCGGGCCGGTGGCCAGCGAGATCACGCAGATGATGATCGACGTGACCCAGCAGCCGACCGGGACGGCGTTCGCCACCGCGAACTCGTCGATCGCCGGCGTCGAGATCGCGGGCAAGACCGGCACGGCGGAGAATGGCGTCAACAACGTGGGCCTCAACGACGCGGTCTTCACCTGCTTCGCGCCGGCCACCAACCCGCAGATAGCCGTCGGCGTCATCGTCAAGGGCGGCGGCTTCGGCGCCGACGCCGCGGCGCCGATCGCAGTAAAGGTCATCCAGGCTTACCTGGGGGTTCACTAGTGGCCGACCAGACCCGACAAGACCCAGGGCGGTAACGCAAAGTGCGAGACATGACTCAGCCCCGGCTGCTCGGTGGCCGTTACGAGCTCGACGGGATCGTCGGGCGCGGCGGCATGGCCGAGGTGTTCCGGGCTCGCGATATCCGTCTCGACCGCATCGTCGCGGTGAAGACGCTCCGCGACGACCTGGCCCGGGACCAGACGTTCCAGGCCAGGTTCCGGCGTGAGGCCCAGTCGGCGGCGTCGCTCAACAACCCGAGCATCGTGGCGGTCTACGACACCGGCGAGGACATGGTCGGCCCGACCCCGGTTCCCTACATCGTCATGGAGTATGTCGACGGCCGGACACTCCGCGACCTGCTGCGGGACGACAGGAGGCTGCTGCCGGAGCGGGCACTGGAGATCACCGACGGGGTGCTGCGGGCGCTCGACTACAGCCACAGGAACGGGATCGTGCACCGGGACATCAAGCCCGGGAACGTGATGCTGACCAGGTCCGGCGACGTCAAGGTGATGGACTTCGGCATCGCCAGGGCGGTCAGCGACGCGCAGGCCACGATGACCCAGACCGCGCAGGTGATCGGCACGGCGCAGTACCTGTCGCCGGAGCAGGCCCGGGGCGAGCGGGTGGATGCGCGCAGCGACCTGTACTCCACCGGGTGCCTGCTCTACGAGCTGCTCACCGGGCGGCCGCCGTTCACCGGCGACTCGCCCGTCGCGATCGCCTACCAGCACGTGCGGGAGAACCCGGTGCCGCCGTCGCGGGTGGACCCGGAGATCCCGGCCTGGGCGGATTCCATCGTGCTCAAGGCGATGGAAAAGGATCCCGGTGACCGCTACCAGTCCGCCGGGGAGATGCGCAACGACATCCAGCGGGCGCTGCAGGGCATGCCCCTCGCCGCCTCGCCGACGCCGACGCGCGCGGTCGGCTACCAGGGCACCCGCGGGATGGGTGCGGCCACCCAGATGGCGGGGGCGACCAACGCGATCCCGCCCTACGACTATGGGCCGCCGCAGCGGCCGCCGGGTCTCGAGCGCCGCAAGAGGTGGCCGTGGGTGGTGGCGGCGCTCGTCGCCGTGGCCCTGATCGCGGGCTTGGTGTACGCGTTCAACTACGTCTCGAGCACCGGGAGCAACTACGCGGTCCCGAGCGTGGTGGGCGAGCCGCTGGCCAAGGCGGAGCAGGACATCGCGAACGCGCACCTGATCGCGCACGTCGTGCGCGAGCCTTCCACCACGGTGCCGAGGGACGACGTGATCAGCACCAGCCCGCCCGCGGGCACCCAGGTCGCGAAGAACAGCATGGTGACGCTGCTCGTCTCCTCGGGCGCCGGGAAGGTCACGGTGCCGAGCGTGGTCGGGGAGACCGCGGGCGCGGCGCAGAGCCAGCTGCAGGCTCTGGGCTTGGTGGTCAGCGAGCAGAGTGCGCCGAACTCGACGGCTACCTCGGGCACGGTCGTGCGGCAGAATCCCCCGGCGAACACCCGGGTGGCGCCGGGCAGCACGGTCACGATCTTCGTCTCCGGCGGCGGCGTCCAGGTGCCGTCGGTGATCGGCGACCCGGCGGGCACGGCGCGGCAGATCCTGGAGGGCGACGGGTTCAACGTGGACACGAAGGTCGTCGCCGGCCCGGCCGGGTCAACCCCCGGCGACGTCTTCAGCCAGACGCCGAGCAGCGGCACGCTGCCGAAGGGCAGCACGGTGACGATCTACGTCGCCCAGCAGCCGACGCCGACGCCGACCACCCCGTCGCCCACGCCGACCACCCCGTCGCCATCGACCAACCCGTCCACCACGCCGCCGACGCCGGGTGGCGGCCCGCAGCAGGGCGGCGGCTCGCCGGGCGGCGGCCAGTAGCAAGAGCAGGAGAAGACTATGCCCAAGTCCCGAGTCAGAAGCAAGGCGGTCTACACACCGCCGCAGAGATCATCGAAGTCGAAGGTCAGCCCGCGGTGGCTGGTCCCCACGATGGTGGGGTGCCTCCTGCTCGGCCTGGCCTGGATCGCGCTCTACTACGTCACCAGCGGCAGCACGCCCCTGCAGGACTCGCTCGGGGCCTGGAACCTGGTGATCGGCTTCGGGTCCATCATCGCCGGGGTCGGGCTCTCCACGAAGTGGCGCTGAGGCAGGGCCGAATCACAGTGCTGTGATTCGTTGCACATCGTCATCCACAGGCTGTGGATGACGGGCGCAGCGCGGCGCTCAGGGCAGGGCGGCCGCGGCCAGCTGATGGTCGCGCAGCACCACGGCCAGCACCAGGATGGCCACGATCAGCACGGTCGCCGCGCCCTGGATCACGGCCCGGCTGGCCTTCGGAGCGTAGACATACGCGGCCGTGAGGAGCCCGCCAGCCAGGAGCCCGCCGACGTGCGCCTGCCAGGCGATGAGGTTGTGCCCCAGGAAGCCGAGCGCCAGGTTCAGCACGATGATGGTCACGATCCACCTGCTGTCCAGGCGGAGTCGCCTGGCCACCACGAACCAGGCGCCGAACAGCCCGAAGATCGCGCCGGAGGCGCCGAGGGCCGCCTCGTTCACCGGCGCGACCCAGTAAAACAGCACGGAGCCGCCGAGGGCACTGACCAGGTACACGGACAGATATCGGACCCGGCCGAGCAGCTTCTCCAGCGCGGGGCCGACCAGGATGAGCGCCCACATGTTGAACAGGATGTCGAGCGGGCCATATCCGTTCAGCCCGGGTGGCGGCAGGAACGCCGCTGTGATCAGGCGGTAGTACTGACCCTGGGCCACGCCCTGCAGCGGCCCGCCGTTGATGGAGGCCTTGCCGAGCATCGCCCAGGCGTCTGCGAGGCTGGGGTACGCCAGCTCGACGATGTAGAGCAGGACGTTGATGCCGACCAGGGTCCAGGTAACCGCCGCGCTGGTGGTCGGCCGCCCGCCGAACACCGTGCCGCCCCGGCGGACGCCGCGGTTTCCTTCCCGCACGCAGTCGACGCACTGCTGGCCGACCGCGGCGGAGCGCAGGCAGTCCGGGCACGCGGGCCGGCCGCACCTGACGCAGGAGACGTAGGTTTCGCGGCCCGGATGCCGGAAGCACGTGGGGACCTCAGTGCTCGGGCTGGTGTCTGGGCCCGGGGGGACGGCCACGGCGGTTCCTCCTATCCCGCGGAGTCCCCGGCGCCGCCGGCGCCCGTGGGGCGCTCGATCTCGACCGACTCGAGGACAACATCCTGGACGGGTCGATCGCCCCGCCCAGTACGCACCTTGCTGATCTCGTCGATCACGTCGCTGCCGGCGACGACCTCGCCGAAGATGGTGTGCCTGCCGTTGAGATGCGGGGTCGGCACCACCGTGATGAAGAACTGGGAGCCGTTGGTGCCGGGACCCGCGTTGGCCATGGCCAGCAGGTACGGCCGGTCGAACTGCAGGTCCGGGTGGATCTCGTCGGCGAACTCGTAGCCCGGCCCGCCCGTTCCCGTGCCGAGCGGGTCTCCGCCCTGAATCATGAACCGCGGGATCACGCGATGAAAGATCGTCCCGTCGTACAGCCTGGCGCGCGCGGACCTCCTGGTCCTGGGGTCGGTCCACTCGCGGGTCCCCTCCGCGAGGTCGACGAAGTTGCGCACGGTCTTCGGCACGTGATTGGGGAACAGCCGGACATGCACCGTGCCCCGGCTGGTCCGCAACTTTGCGGTGAGCGTATTCGTCATGGACAGAGTCTTGCACGGCCCGCCGACTGATCCGGCCGTGCCGAGGGTTCCAGGAGGCCGTCCCGCTCGATCAATACGGTTGACCTGCGGCGCTAGGGGAAGTGTGTCTGGCGGGAAGACTTTCTGGAGGTTCAAGTGTCGCTTATGACCCGCAAGAACTGGTCTCGCTCCTCCGTGTCCGCGGCG
>DASYXX010000208.1:0-9350 GCA_035934395.1 Streptosporangiaceae bacterium | reverse complement strand
ATCCATTCGCCGGGAGTGTGCTCGCCGGCGCCGCTGGTGACGCCGATCGCGACCGCGGGTACCCCGGCGGCGTGCGCCGCGTTCGCTTCGGTGCTCGCGGCGGTGAAGACGGCCGGCAGGCCCGCGGCGTTCAGCGCGTCGGCCGCGGCGCGGGCCAGCGGGTGGGTCTGCGCCAGCTCGCCGGCCGGCCTGCGGCCCAGCTCCTCGATCGCGACCGTGATCTCCGCGCCCGGGGCGCGGACGACCCGGCGCGCCCGCTCCTCCAGATCCGCGAGCGCGGCGGCGCCGGTCGCCCGCAGGTCGGCGAGGAACACCGCCTGCCGCGCCCGGGCGTTGACCGCCTCGCCGCCGGAGAACACCCCGACGTTGACCGCCGTGCCCGCCATGAGCGAGCTGGAGGGGCGCGGCGCCGCCTGGACTGAGGAGCGAGCGACTGAGGAACGAGCGACGAGGGAAGGCGGTGCCTCAGCAGCGCCCCGGAAGCGAGCGGGAGACACTGCGGGCAGCGCGGCGAGCGCGGCGACCATCTGCGCGGCGGCGTGCACCGCGCTCGGCGCGCTGGCCTGCTCCCAGGCGTGGCCGCCCGGGCCGGTCACCGTGACCCGCCAGCGCACCGAGCCCACGCCGACGGTCGCGACGCGGCCGAGGTAGTTGCCTTCGATGGCGACGACCGCCGCGAGCGGAACGCGGTCCTGCCTGATCACCTCGCCGATGCCCAGCAGGTTGCCCAGGCCCTCCTCGCCCACCGTGGCCACGATCCACACCGGCGCCGCGCCCGGGGCGCCGGCCAGCAGCGCGCCGACCGCCGACAGCGCCGCCACGCCGACGCTGTCGTCGCCCACGCCGGGACCGCGCAGCAGCGTCCCGTCCCTTCGGACGCGGTGATCGACCGTGTCGTCGAAGACCGTGTCGAGATGCGCGCAGATGACCACGGCCGGGCCCTCGCCGGGCCGGACCCGGGCCCAGAGGTTCCCGACCTCGTCGGGGTGCACGTCGGCCCACCCGTCGTCGAGCCACCAGGTCCGCACCCGCTCGTGACGGGCGGCCTCCAGGCCGGTGGGGGCCGGGACCTCGGCCAGCTCGACCGTGCGGCGGACCACCTCGTCGGGAGGCGTTACATATGAACGGCGGGCGACGACGTCGGGGTTCGAAGTAAATGGATGGCGGGCGACGTCGTCGGGGGTTGAAAAAGATCCGTATTTGAGTGTCATGCCGCGACCACCACGCCCGCGGCTTCCAGCCGGGCGATCTCGTCCGGCGGGTAGCCGAGCTCGGCGAGCACGGGCCGGGTGTCGCGGCCCAGCGCGGGCGCGGGCCCGGGGTACGCGAGCACCGTCCGGTCCAGCCGGAACGGCGGCCCGACGACACGGTGGCCGGGAGCGGGCGCCTGCAGGCTGCCGAGGGCGGCGACCTGTGACCAGCCGAGCACGCCGGCCAGGCCGCGGACCTCCGCCGCCGGAACGCCCGCCTTCTCCAGCCGGCCCAGCCAGTGCCCGGTCGGGTGCCTGGTCAGCACGGCTTCGATGCACGAGGTCAGCTCGTCGCGGTGCGCCACCCTGGCCGGGCCGTCGGCGAACCGGGCGTCGGCGGCCAGGTCCGCCAGGTCCAGGGCCGCACACGCGCGCTGCCACAGCTGCTCGGACCCGGCTCCGGCCATGACCAGCCAGCCGTCCTCGGTCCGGAACCCGCCGTACGGCGCGAACAGCGGCGAGTGGGTGCCCAGGAGGCCTGGCTCGCGCCCTGACACCGCGACGGCGGGCAGCAGCGTGCCGAGGCTCGCCAGCCCGAACTCGAGCAGCGACGCCGACACCAGGGTCCCGGTCCCGGTGCGCAGGCGCTCGATGTAGCCGACCAGCAGGCCGACGACACAGCTCAGCCCGGCGCCGACGTCGAGCACCGGGGCGCCGACCTTGACCGGTCCCGACGCCGGGCTGCCGGTGACGCTCATCACGCCGCTCTGGGCCTGCAGGATCAGGTCGAAGCCGCCGCGTTCGGCCTCCGGGCCGACGTCGCCGTAGCCGGAGACCGACCCGTAGACGATGCCGGGGAACCGGCGGTGCACAGACTCCCAGTCCAGGCCGTACGGGGCCAGGCTGCCCGGGCGGGCGTTCTCGACGAGCAGGTCGCAGCGGCCGAGCAGCCGGTCGATCACCTCGCGCCCGGCCGGGTCCCTGAAGTCGACCGCGAGGCTGCGCTTGCCCGCGTTCAGCGCCATGAATAGCACGGACTGGCCGTCGGCCCGCTCGGTGCCCTCGCCGCGATACGGGTCCCCGGCGGGCAGCTCGATCTTCACGACCTCGGCGCCGAGCGCGGTGAGCCACATGGTGGCCTGCGACCCGGCGACGAACCGGGTGAGATCGGCCACCCGGGCGCCGCGCAGGGGGAGCGCTACCACGGCGCGGGCTCGGTGAACTCGCCGAACGCGTCCCTGAAGACGTCGGCCATCTCGCCAACGGTAGCGCCCGCGCGGGCCGCGTCGATCAGCGCGGGCATGACGTTGCGGCCCTCGCGCGTGTCGCCCGTAAGCCGCCGCATGGCCGCGGCGTGCCGGTGCTGGTCGCGCGCGGCGACCCGGGCCCGGGTCCGCTCGGCCTGGCGCTTCGCCACCAGCGGGTCGACCTCGAAGGGCTGGGCCGGACCCGGCGCTTCGGCCTGCCCGTCGGCGTAGACGTTCACGCCGACCTTCGGGCGCCGGCCGCTGGCCAGGTCCTGCTCCGCCCGGTAGGCGGACTCGGCGATCCAGCGCTGCGGGATGCCCGCCTCGATGGCCGCGGCCGCGCCGCCGAGGTCCTCGATGTCGGCGACCAGCGCCACGGCCCTGGCCTCGAGCTCGTCGGTCAGCCGCTCGACGTAGTAGGAGCCGGCCAGCGGGTCGGCGGTGCGGGCCACGCCGGATTCCAGGGCGATGATCTGCTGCGTCCGCAGCGAGAGCGTGACGGCCTCCTCCGTCGGGATCTCGTAGGCCTCGTCGTAGCCCATGACGTGGATGGACTGGGCCCCGCCGAGGACGGCGCCGAGGCACTGCAGGGTGGACCGGATCACGTTGTTCAGCGGCTGCTGGGCGGTGAGCGTGGTGCCCGAGTTGCCGGAGAAAAAGCGCAGCCGGGCCGCGGCGGGCGACGTGGCGCCGAACCGCTCGGTGGCCAGGTGGTACCAGATCCGCCGGGCCGCCCGCAGCTTGGCCACCTCCTCGAAGAGGTCCAGGGTGGTGGCGAAGTGGAACGACAGCCGCGGCGCGAACTCGTCGAAGCGCAGCCCGCGGGCGGTGCAGGCCTCGCAGTAGGCGATCGCCGAGGCCATGGCCAGGGCCAGCTCCTGCACCGCGTCACAGCCGGCCTCCCGGGCGTGGTAGCCGGTGACGGAGATCGGGTTGAACCGCGGCAGCTCGCGGGAGCTGAACTCGACCACGTCGGTGACCAGCCGCAGCGAGGGGCCGGGCGGGTACAGGTAGGCCTTGCGGGCCAGGAACTCCTTGAGGATGTCGTTCTGCAGGGTCCCGGTCAGCGCCTCGTAGCCGACCCCGGCGCGCTCGGCGGCGACCAGGTAGGCGGCCAGGATGATGGGCGCCGTCGCGTTGATCGTGAAGTTGACCGAGACCTTGTCCAGCGGGATCTGGTCGAAGACGTCGCACATGTCCGCCGCGGTGTCGATCGCGACGCCGACCCGGCCGACCTCCGCCGAGGCCATCGGGTGCCCGGAGTCGTAGCCCAGCTGGGTTGGCAGGTCGAACGCCACCGACAGCGCGGTCTGGCCCTGGCCGAGCAGGAAGCGGAACCGCTCGTTGGTGTGCTCGGGCGCGCCGAAGCCGGCGAACTGCCGCATGGTCCACAGCTGGCCGCGGTACATGGTCGGGTACGGCCCGCGGGTGAACGGCGGTTCGCCGGGCAGGCCAAGCCGCCGCGCCAGCGCCTCCTGGCCGCCGGCGAGGTCATCGCCCGTGTAGACCACGGCCACCGGGATCCCCGACTCCGTGCTGACCAGCGCGACGTCCCGGTCGCTGTCACTCACGTCGCCGCCCGCTGCCCGGCCATGGTCAGCAGGCCGGTCACGACCTCGGGTAGCGAGCTGCCGACCGGGTAGACCGCGTCGACCCCCATCGCCCTCAGCTTATCCGCGTGCCCCGGGGGGATGGTTCCTCCCATCACCAGCGGGATGTGCCCGGCGCCCTGCTCGGCGCGCTGCGCGAGGATCTGCCCGGCGAGCGGGAGATGCGCACCCGACAGCACCGAGATCCCGATCAGGTCCGCGTCCTCGGCGACGGCGGCCGCGACGATGACCGCGGGCCGCTGCCGCAGGCCGAGGTAGATCACCTCCGCCCCGGCGTCCCGCAGCGCGAGCGCGATCACCTTGATCCCCCGGTCGTGCCCGTCCAGCCCCGGCTTGGCCAGCAGGATCCGCGGCCCGGTCACAGCGCAGCGTCCTCGGGCAACTTGTGGTGCGGGTGAGACCGGTGTGACGCAGTTGCCGGCGCTGTTGGCCTCCCGGGGCGGTTGCTGGCGCATGAATGTACCGCAGGGCTTGCGATAGTGAGCCTGACGGTACATCGATCACTGGAGGTCCGGCTGCCGGGCGGCTGAGCGCGCGAAAAGGCCGCCGCGGTCACGACAAGGCCCCTTCGGCTATGACTACGCGGCCGTCGAGCTCCAGGACCGCGTCGCGCATGACGCAGTCGAGGTGTGCGATCGCGTCGACGCGGCCGCCGTAGGCGATCGAGTTGCCCAGCGCGATGTGGGCCGAGCCGCGGGACGACTCGGTCTCCATCGGCACCGAGCAGACCGTGCCCGCCGGGTTGAAGGCCACCGACACCTCGGCGATGTTGGTCATGCGGTCGTCGCCGCAGCGCTCCAGCATGGACACCAGCCGGCCGCGCGCTGCGCCCTCGATCCCGGTCAGCTCGCCGCGGTCCACGTGCAGGACCACCGGCTCGTCGAGCGGCCCCTCGCCCATGAACAGCAGATCGGCGTCGATCACGACCACGCCGGTCGCGGTGCCCTCGACCGGGGCGGTGCCGGCCTCGACGTCGGGCGGGGCCATATAGGCGCCGGGCTCGCGCGCCATGCCGTGCAGCACCCGGCCGGGGCGGCCGGTGACCGACCCGCGCAGGTCGGTGCCGCCGCGGCTGGTCAGCCGGAACGTCGCCGCCCGGCCCCAGGCGGCGCCGACGGTCTCGGCGTCGATGCGCAGCCGCTCGAAGTCGACCGCGAGCGGGCCGCCCGCGCGGAACGTGTCCAGCCGCACGCCCGGCATGGCCAGGTACCGGGCCCCGTGCGCGGTGGCCGCCCGGCGAGCCGCCGATGAGCCGATGAACAGGCTGGTCAGCTCGATGATCGCCGCTGCCTCGCGCATCATCGCCGCCACCGCGGCCGGGGGTTCCGCGCCGGGAAGTCTCGGGTTCGGCATGCGGGCGACCAGCGGCACCGCGTTACGTTCAAAAATTAGGTTTGTCAGACCGTTCACGACCTCCTGGTCGGTGCCGTCGTCGGTGAGCAGGACCACCTCCTCGCCCGCGGCGACCCCCAGGCACTGGTCGAGCACGTTGCCGAACGCGGTCACAGCGCTTCCTCCCGCGCGAGGGCGAGCGCGGCGAACACGGCGTAGGCGCGGGTCGCCTCGTGGATGTCGGCGATCGGCAGGTGCTCGTCCGGGCAGTACACCGGCGGCCCGCCGGGGCCGAAGATGACCGTGGGCACCTTGGCCCCGAAGCTGGCGGTGTCGCCGAGCCAGCTCTCGGTGACCAGCCGGGGCTCGCCGGGCCGGATCGCGGCGACCGCGCGGCGCATCAGGCGCACCACCTCGTCGTCCGGCTGGGCGAGGTAGCCGTTCTTGACGTCCGCGAGCTCGACCCGGGCGACCAGCCTCTCGTCGGCCGCGGCGGCCTCCGCCAGGCAGCGTTCGATCTCGGCGCGAACCTGGTCGACCGTGACGCCCGGCTGCGGGCGGCAGTCGACCCGGATCACGCACTCGTCGGGGATCATCGACGGCCCGCCGGGCGGCAGCCCGCCGTAGATCCGGCCGGGCACCACGTAGGTTTCCGGGCCGAACATCTCGCGGACGTGGGCGGGCAGGTCCGGCTCGTACCTGGAGGCGTCCAGGGCCAGCACCACGTGGGCGGCGAGCGTGTTCGCGTTGATGGCCAGGTGCTTGTGGCAGCTGTGCGCCGACCGGCCGAGCACGGTGACGTCGAAGTAGTAACGGCCCCGGTGACCCAGGCAGATCTGGTTGTCGGTCAGCTCGCCGAGCACGCACAGGTCCGCCGGGTTGGCTTCGAAGCAGGCGATCGCGCCGGACTGATCGCCCATGTGGTCGCTGACCGCGGCCATGACGGCGGTGCCCGACAGCGGCAGCCCGCTGGCCGCGACCGCCTCGATCGCGGCGATCTCGCAGGCCAGCGCCGCCTTCATGTCCATGATCCCGTGGCCGTAGACCGCCCCGTCGACGATGTCGCCGGAGAACGGGCCCGCGGCCGTCCAGCCGTGCGAGACCGGCTTGGTGTCCATGTGGCCGGTGAGCGCCACCCGGGGACCGGGGCCGAACGACACCTCGCCGAGCGCGTTCGGCCGGTCAGGCAGGACCGGCTGAAGCTGCACCGCCTCGAAGCCGGCCTCCTTCATCACGTCGGCCAGGAAGGCGGCCAGCGCGCCCTCCTCGCCGAGCACGCTGGGAATCCGGCAGACCTCCTGCGCCAGGACCACGGCGCGGTCGAGGTCGACGTGCTCGAGCACCTGGCCGGCCAGGTCATCATCCTGCATGGTGGCTGTGAGGCACTTCATCATCGAGGGGCTGTTATACCCCGCTTACAGCCCGGGACCATCGCCAGCGGCCCCGGCCTGCGTGGCGACCCCGACGGACGGGGCCAGGGCGGCGCGCCTGGCCTCCTGCGCGATCGCGACCCGGCGCAGCACGTAGTAGAGCACGCCCGCGACGACGAACCCGACATAGAACGCGATGTCAGCCTGCTTGAGCGAGTTCGCGATCGGGCCGACGATGATCGACGTGTTCATGAACGGGACCATGACCCCGAACGCCACCACGAACGACACGATCGCGGGCCAGCCATTGCCCAGCTTCCGGAAGCCCAGCGCTCCGCGGAGGAACGACGGCGTGTACTTGTCCTTGTTGTAGTGCCAGTCGATCATCACGATCGCGCAGAACGGCGCGATCCAGTACGAGGTGAACAGCAGGAGGTTCTGGAACTTGCCGGAGGTGTTGCCCGCGTTCATCCATAGGATGGCCCCGAACGCGATGACCGCCACCACCGCGGCGATGACGGGCCGCCGCACCCGGGCGCCGAGGGCCTGGAACGCGAGCGACCCCGTGTAGTCGTTCATCGAGTTCGACGTGATCGCGCCGAACACGATCGCGATCAGCGCAAGCACGCCGAGGAAGCCGCCGCCCATGAGCGAGCGCACCCCGGCCGCGGTCTGGTTTGTGAACACGCTGGCACCGGCCAGCCCGATGGTTTCCACCCACACGTACGACGCGGTCAGGCCGGCCAGGGTGAGCCAGAAGATGCCCGCCTTGGAGGTCGTGGGCTTCATGTAGCGGCTGTAGTCGGAGGCGTACGACGCCCAGGAGAGCCCTGCGCTGAGCGAGATCGTCACCATCAGCACGAACGCGCCGACCAGGGCCCCTCCGTGCACGGTGTTGACCGGCAGGGCCACGTGGTGCTGGAAGATCTTCACGGTGAGCACGACGAACAGCACGATCAAGACCGCCGAGCCCCACTCCTGCAGCCGGTGCACGAACTCGTAGCCATAGACGCTGACCGCTCCCTCGATCGCGAGGACAATCGCGACGCCGATCCAGAACGGCACGTGGAACAGCAGGTGGGCGGCCTGCCCGCCGAACAGGCCGACCAGCGCGTCCCAGGCGATCGACGACAGCCACTGCAGCGTGCCGGGCAGGACGATCGTCTTCCCGAACGGCAGCCGGGCCAGCGGCACCTGGGCGGTTCCGGTCTTCGGCCCCCAGGTGCACAGGATCGCCACCGGCAGCGAGCCGATGATCGTGCCCACGATGATGGCCACGAGCCCCAGCCCGAACCCGAGGCCGAACACCACGGCCAGGGTCCCGGCGAAGACGCCGGACAGCTCCATGTTGGGCGTGAACCACACGGTGAACATGCGGTACACCCCGCCGTAGCGCTGGTCCGCCGGGATCGGCGCCATGCCCTGGCTCTCCAGGACCAGGTCGCCGGCCCGGGTGGGCCGGACGCCCTCGAAAACGGCCAGCTCGTCCGTGACCTCGTCCGTGACCTCGGTCATGGTCCCTCCAGTCCGCGGGGCCGCAGCCACCGCCGCCGTGCCTGCCAGGTACCACCATGTCCGGGTGAGGACCCAGATATGATCTGAGATCTGATATATCGGATCTCAGATCATGCGTCAATGCCCGCGTGGCAGGTCAGGTCGCTTCGGTGCTGCGGGACAGCGCCAGCCGCAGGCGCCGTGCGGCGAGGTCGACGCCAAGCTCAACCAGCGAGCAACGCAGGAGCGGTCGCGGTGTGCTCGTGGACGGATGCCGCTTACCGGGCCCGGAGGTGGTTCAGGTACGACTCGCCGCGCGGTGACAGCCGGTAGCCGACGTCGAGGCTGAGGGTCAGCCCGAGTTCCTTCAGCCGCCTGACGTGCAGCTTGAAGTCCTGCCGCTCCCAGCCCATGGCTTCGGCCAGGACCGTGGACACGATGGCGGGCCGGTCAGAGATCAGCGCGAGCAGCGCGCCGGTCCACGGCCCGCGGCTGCTTGAGCTGTCCATCCGGGCCAGCCTGGCTGTGATTGCGGTCAGGTCCGCCGTGGTCAGGCTGGCGGCGCGGGCCAGCTCCTCCCGAGGGTCTGGCCCGTCGATTCGCCGCAGGCGGATCCGGTAAACCGGCAAAGCCGGGTCACCGGGTAGGTCGGCCAGCAATTCGGCGACGCTCGCGTACCCGGCCTCGCGTGCCTGGGCGGGATCCACCGATGACGGCTCGACCACGTCCACCGACTCGACTTCGACCATGTCGATCCCGGTGCGGTAACGGCGGCCAGGCACGACCTGGCTGCGCTTCCAGCGCCGGAAGGCCAGGACGATCGCACCGGAATGGATCCCGTCCCGCAGCCGCTGCTCGAACCGCACGCCCCCGACAGTACTGACAGCACGGCGGTCCGCGTCACGCACTGGATCGCGCCGAACGGCGGCTCGAGGCGCGTCAGAGGGCACATGCTGACTAGAGATCTCTAATGGCGGAGGTTAACCCGTTGCAGCGGTGTCAGCCAACGCGCCAGCTGCTCTCTGTACCGTTTTGCGCCTTTCGTGACAGCTTGCCGCGGCCATGCCTATGTGGTCGATGGGCCACCGACCACACCCTATGGTGGTC
>DASYXX010000171.1:0-4645 GCA_035934395.1 Streptosporangiaceae bacterium | reverse complement strand
TCACTCGGCGGGCGGGCCGGGGAAACCCACCAGGAGCAATCCCGGCAGGGCGCCCCGGTCCGACCCGACCATCATCCCCCGCTCCCAAGGCGGCCCCACCAGCCTGACCAACCTGCTCCTCTTGTGCACCTTCCACCACCTGATCGCCGTGCACCGCTGGGGCTGGGGCATCGTGCTGCTCCCCGACGGGGCTGTCACCGCCACCAGCCCGGACCGCAGCCGCATCCTTCGCAGCCACGGCCCGCCCAGCCGGGCCGCATGACCCAGAGGCGGGAAGTACTCGGCCCCCGCCGATCACTATCGCGCGCCGAGCACAGCTTCAGTCACTCCTGCGGCGTTGGGGTGCGGAAGTCGGGAGTGACGCCGCTGCCGGCGGGCGACGCTTAGGGTCGAGTGTGGCATTGGTCACGCTGGTCGGGCTGGTCAGTGCGTCGTGGAGGAGTGTGGCGGCCCGTCCCACTCGGCCATCGCGCCGCAGCGTCGCAGCTGGGTGGTCACCTCGGCGAAGTCCGGATACCAGGACCGTTCGACGTTCAGGCGCGTCCCGCGCTGGCCGCGGATCTGGCACCGGACAGAGCTCCCGGACCTGCCGGACCGGTGGGGCGTGACGTGCACGTCCGCTAGCCACGCCGCGAACGCCAGCCGGCCGGGCGCGCCGCCGAGCCTGCTCATCCGCAACCCGATCAGCCGCATGTCGCTCACCGCGATGTACATCGGGCGGCACGCGAGCATCGCGGCCAGCAGCGGGAGACCGGCCGCGACCGCGGCCAGCATGCCCATGGACAGCAGGGTGGGCTGGGGCCCGAGGATGCCCAGCAGGCCCTCGGCGATCAGCGCCACGGCCACCGCGAGCACCCACGCGCCGCCCGGGCGGGACGTGCCGCGCGCCACCGCCGCGCCGGCGTGGATCCGCTCGCCGGGGTGGAGCTTGGGCTGGATGGCTTCCTCGGCTTGGCGCTTGATGGCTGTCCTGCGCATCGGCATCATCCCGTGGCCCTCCGTCCCTGATGTGTGGCTCTCCGCCTTCAAGATCCATCATCACAACATGCGGGCCCATCGCGCTACTGCGCCCCCCCGCACAATGCCGCCCGCCAAACTGCCATAAACCGGCACGGTCGCGGCACACCCGCAACGGGGGAGGGGCGCTTGGCCGGGCTGCGTCAGCCGACGAGGGTCTTGACGGCGCTGGTCAGGTCGGCCAGGGCGGTCTTGGCGTCGGCGAAGTACATGCTGGTCTTGGGGTTGGTGTACAGCTCGTTGTCGATGCCCGCGTAGCCGTGGCCCATGGACCGCTTGACCACGATGATGCTCTTGGCCTGGTCCACGTCCAGGATCGGCATGCCGGAGATCGCCGTCCCGGGGCGGCGGGCCGCCGGGTTCGTGACGTCGTTCGCCCCGATCACCAGGGCCACGTCGGTCCTGGCGAAGTCGGGATTGATCTCGTCCATCTCCTTGAGCTGCGGGTACGGCACGTTGGCCTCGGCCAGCAGCACGTTCATGTGCCCTGGCATCCGGCCGGCCACGGGGTGGATCGCGTACGTGACGTCCACGCCGCGCGACTCGAGCAGGTCGGCAAGCTCGGCCACCTCGTGCTGGGCCTGCGCGGCGGCCAGGCCGTAGCCGGGCACGATGATCACCTTCTGGGCGTACGCGAGCTGGATCGCCGCGTCGTCGGCGGCGATGGCCGTCACGCCCGCGCCCGCGCCGGGCAGCGCGGCCACGGCCGTGTCCCCGGTCCCGAACCCGCCCACGATGATGTTGCCGATGGAGCGGTTCATGGCGTCGGCCATCAGCTTGGTCAAGATCCCGCCCGACGCTCCGACCAGGGCCCCGGCAATGATCAGCGCCCAGTTGCCGATCACGAACCCGGCCATGGCCACCGCGGTGCCGGTGAACGCGTTCAGCAGCGAGATCACCACCGGCATGTCGGCCCCGCCGATCGGCATCACCATCGTCACGCCGAACGCGAGCGCCGCCACGATCACGATCCACAGCGCGGGCAGGCCCGGAGTCGCGATCACGTAACCGGCGGCACCCAGCCCGAGCGCGCCGAGCAGCAGGTTGACCACGCGCGACCCGGGGAAGGTGACCGGCGCCGACGTGATCACGCCCTGGAGCTTGCCCGCCGCGATGATCGACCCGGAGAACGTCACCGATCCGATGATCACGTCCAGGAGCGTGGTGACCGTCGTGGATTCGGCCACCCCGTGCACGGCCCCGGCCACGCGAATGTAATCGTGGATCGCGACCAGCGCCGCCGCGCCGCCGCCCACCGCGTTGAACATGCTCACCAGCTGCGGCATCGCGGTCATCCGCACGGTCCGCGCCGAGTACAGCCCGATGCCGCCGCCGATCAGCGCGCCGACGAGCATCACGATCCAGCCGGTGGCACTGATCACTCCCGCGTGGGCGACCAGCGCCAGGGTCGTGGCGACGGCGATCACCATGCCTGCCGTGGAGAACTGGTTGCCGCGGCGCGCGGTCGCCGGGGTGTTCATCAGGTGCAGGCCGAGCACGAAGCACGACGCGGCCAGCACGTAGATCAGCTGCGTGGCAAAGCTGAATCCGCTCATGCGGACTGGCCGTCCCGCGACAGCGCGGCTGCGCCAGTCGCAGTAGGGGCCGCGGCGGCGGACACGGCCGGGGCGGCGGGCCGCTTGCGGAACATCTTGAGCATCCGGCCGGTGACCACGTAGCCGCCGACCACGTTCGCGGAGGCGAAGACCGCCGCCACGAACGCGATCACGTAGCCGACCCAGCTGTTCGTGGTGGCCGCGATCAGCATGGCGCCGACCAGCACGATGCCGTGGATCGAGTTCGCGGCCGACATCAGCGGCGTATGCAGCGTGGCGGGAACCTTGCTGATCACCTCGAAGCCCACCCAGAGGCTGAGCACGAAGATGGTCAGGTCAGTCAGAAGCGCCGTCGACACGGGCCGTACCTCCAGCCGGCTCGGACAGGGCAGGATGAACCACCCGGCCCTCATAGGTGATCACGACACCCCGCTGCAGGTCATCGGAGAGATCGATGGCCAGAGACCCCTCTTTCACCAGGTACAGCAGTAGGGAACTGACATTGCGCGCGTACATGGCCGACGCGGCGGCGGGCATGGTCGACGGCAGGTCCCCCGCGCCGACGACGGTCACGCCGTTCTCGGTGACCACTGTCTCGGCGGGACGGGACCCCTCGACGTTGCCGCCGAGGGCGCTCGCTCCCATGTCCACCACCACGGAGCCGGGCGCCATCGACTTGAGCGCGTCGGCGGTGACGAGGACCGGGGGCCGCCGCCCCGGCACCTGCGCGGTGGTGATCACCACGTCGTGCCGCGCGATATGGCCGGCCAGTTCGTCCTGCTGGGCCTGGCGCTCCTCCTCGGTCAGGGCCCGGGCGTAGCCGCCCTCGCCGCTCGCCGGTCCCACGGAGGTCAGCTCGATGAAGCTCGCGCCGAGCGACTCCACCTCGGCCTTCGTCTCGGGCCTCACGTCGTAGGCGCTGACCACCGCGCCGAGCCGGCGGGCCGTGCCGATGGCCTGCAGGCCGGCCACGCCGGTCCCCAGAATCAGCACCTTGGCCGGCCGCGCGGTGCCGGCCGCCGTGATCAGCAGCGGGAAGAACCGGGGGAACGTCGCCGCGGCGAGGACGGCTGCCTTGTAGCCGGCGATGTTCGCCTGCGAGGTCAGCACGTCCATCGGCTGTGCTCTCGGCAGCGTCCGCGGGATCAGGTCGAGGCTGATGGCCGTCACGCCGGCCTCGGCCAGGCGCCGAGCGAAACCGGGGTCGGGAAGCGGCGCGAGCATCCCCAGCAGGGCCTGGCCCGGACGCAGCCCGGCGATCACCCGCTCGTCTGGCCGGCCGACCGTCACGATCACGTCCGCCGCCACGGTGAGCTCGTCGCGGGCCGCGATCGTGGCGCCCGCCTCGGTGAACGCATCGTCGCTCAGCCAGGAGCCGTCACCGGCGGCGGTCTCGACCAGGACCTCGAGACCGGCGGCGCGCAGCTTGGCGACGGCCTCGGGCACCAGCGCGACCCGGCGCTCACCCGGCGCTGTCTCTTTGACGACGGCGACCTTCATGCACGCGACCTCATGACTCGGAGGGCCTGAAGGGGCAGGCAGCCAGCCCGCGCAAGCCGGCTCGGCTGCGGTCCACAGTATGGACTGTACCGGTTGGCCTTATCGCCTCAGTCACCGTGAGGAACCTCCTGAAGCTTGTGGCCTGAGGGACTATGCCAATCCACGGCTTCCAGCCGCGAGCGGCCGCGGGTGTCGCTTCCCGCATTCCCCCACCCTCAGCGAGCGGGGCGCGGCCCGCCCAGGGCCAATGGTCCCCCCGGCCGCCGTCCTTGGTCCCCCGCACGGGCCGGCTGCCCGCCGACTGGGCCCGGGCAACCTCAGCGACATGCCCGGCTTCACGGAGTTCCTCGGCCGCCGACGCGGATCACCTTCCTGGTCGGGTACTAGCCCGCCCCTGGAGCACCTCGGGCCGGGCGGTACCGTCGGACTATGGCGGCCAGCATCCGGGGCGGCGGGGTCTGCACCGGCCGCGCCGTCTCGGTCCGGCACGAGGACGAGGTCACCGATCTGCCCGGCCGGGCCGGCGCGACGATCCTGATCGCGAGCCCGGGCTGCTGGTCGTGCCCGGAGCG
>DASYXX010000132.1:0-5478 GCA_035934395.1 Streptosporangiaceae bacterium | reverse complement strand
GCCATCACGCTCGCGGGCAGGGCTCCCTTGGGGTACCTGGCAACAGGCGCGTGCCCGGATGACCCGGGGGCGAGCTTGATGACGACGATGGCCACCACCACGGCCGCGACCGCGACCACCGCCCCGGCGGCGATCAGGATCGGGCGGCGCGAGCCTCGTCCGGCGGTGACCGCGTCGGCCGGCAGGCCGGCTCCCCAGGCCGCCGTGACCGGCGGGATACGGATCCAGGCCAAGCGCCTCCCGCAGCGCGTCGGCGAACTCCCGGCAGCTCGCATACCGGTCGCCCGGGCTCTTGGCCAGGGCCCTGTCGAAGACCCGGTTCACCGCCGCAGGCAGGTCCGGCCTGCGGGCGGTCAGCGACGGCGGCGGCTGCGACAGATGGGCCCAGATCACCGCCAGCTCCTGATCGCGCAGGAACGGCGCCTCGCCGGACAGCATCTCGAACGTCGCGCACGCCAGCGCGTACTGATCGGTCCGCCCGTCCACGGCCCGGCCCTCGATCTGCTCCGGCGCCGAGTACGCGGCCGTGCCCAGGTACTGCCCCGACCTGGTCAGCTCCGCCGACGGCAGCGCGCCCTTGCTTAACCCGAAATCCGACAGGTAGACGTGGTCAGGCCGGTCAGACCGCTCATCCACAGCATGTTCGCGGGCTTCACATCGCGGTGCACCAGACCAGCGGCGTGCGCGGCGTCCAGCGCCGACGCCACCGGCGAGACGATCGCCGCGACGCGTCCCCGCGGCATTGGCCCTTCTCGGTGCAGGAGCGACCGCACGTCACCCCCGCGCACGAATCGCATCGCGATGAACAGCACGCCGCCCGCCTCACCGGCCTCGAACACCGGGATGATGTGCGGGTCGTCCACGGCCGCGGCCATCCGCGATTCCCGGATGAAACGCCGCCGGAAGGCCGCGTCCGCCGCGAGCGCCGGCGCCAGGATCTTCAGCGCGACGAGCCTGCCCAGCCGCTCATCGCGCGCGCGGAACACCACCGCCATGCCGCCCGCGCCGATCCGCTCCTCCAGCCGGTACCCCGCCACCAGGGAGCCCGGCGCGAAGCCGGCGAGCTGGCGGCCGGCATCGCCGGGGAGCTCTTCGCTCACTGTGTCTCCCGCTCTCTCCGACGTCTCCGTCATCACCCAGCATGCCGTACCGGCCTCCGCTCAGGACCACTCAGTCGTCGCCCTTTTCATGATCGTGGTTGATTGATGCCTAATATCATCACCAATCATCCGGGATCATGAAAATGGCCAAATCGTGACGTCCGGCGGAAGCGGCCGCCGTCGAGCAAACTTACTGGTACAAACAGGACGAATAACCCCATGCTGTGCCGGGCAGGCCGTAAGCGGGCTCGGGTACGCGGGGGGACTAGTCCGCAGCGGACCGGTATTTGTGGCCCGGATTTGGGTAGACGTCATCCTGAAGGTGGTCCGGAAATCATCCTGATGGGTCATGCGGCGGAATGGCGTAGCGCCATAGCCTAGTCATACGGTTCCTGCGAATCCGCTCAGCGACGGAGGTGGGCGCGCTGCGAGAGCACCTGGACCTGCGCGTCCATGATCGTGTTGCGCTCGACGAGATCGAGCTCTACGCCGAGGTACTCAGCGCAGTGGCCGCGAGCGACCGGCCGCTCACCGCGGAAGAGCTCGACCGGGTTCTCGGGGTGTGCCCCAGCACCCGGGCGTCGGCCGCCACGAACTGATCAGGACGGGTCACGGGCGAACATCACGTCCGTATCCCAGTGCGTGAACCCCAGCGACTCGTACAGGCCGATCGCCGGGGTGTTGGACTCGTCCACGTACAGCATGACCTGGAACAAGCCCCGCGAGCGCAGGTAGCGCAGTCCCACCAGGGTCAGCGCGCGACCCAGGCCGAGGCCGCGCGCATCGGGGTCGACACCGACGACGTACACCTCGCCGATGGGCTCGTGGGCGTGAGCCGCCGGCCCGTTGTCGGGGGCGGCATCCCCCAGTCCGTGGATCTTCGTCCAGTGGAAGCCGATCAGCTTCCCGCCGCGCTCGGCCAGGAAGAACCCGTCCGGGTCGAACCACGGCTCCCGCTCGCGGAGGTCGAGGTCCTCACGGGTCCAGGCCCCCTGCTCGGGATGGCGGACGAACGCGCGGGAGTTGAGGCGCGTCCACTCGTCCTCGTCCTGGCCGACCACGAACGTACGGATCGTGATGTCGTCGGCGAGCTGCGGCCTCCCCAGCCGGGCCTGCAGTGACCGCCGCATCTGCCACAGGGCGCGCACCCGCTCGAACCCCGCGGCGGCCGCGAGCCTGGACGCTGCGGGCAGGTCGCCGTGCGCCCACAGCCGCAGCGGCCGGCCGGAGGCCTCGGCGACGAGCGCGCGCACCAGCCGCAGGCCCAGCCCCTGCCTGCGGTGCGCCGGGTGGATGACGAGCTCGCCGCTCGGCCCCTCGACCGGGTCCGTCGGGTCCAGGTGGGCGTAACCGGCCAGCTCGCCGTCGCTGACGAGGAGCAGGTTACGGGCCCGGGGGTCACCGCCGTACCTCAGGTGCAGCATGACGTGCTCGGAGAGCGGGCCGACGCCGTCCTCCTCGGTGGCGGCGCTGACGAGCTCCAGGACGGCGCGTGCGGCCGTCTCGCTGATGCGCCCGTGAGCGGTGATCTCCGGGACGTCAGACCTCGGCATGCGCGGCGCGGGCCTCCCCGTTGCGGTGACCGCCGGTCCCGGCCTCGGCGTCGGGGTCGGCCTGGGCGTCCAGGTCCGCGCCGTCCCGGCTCCCCTCGTCGCCCTTCGCCGGGACGAAGCGGTATCCGACGTTGCGGACCGTGCCGATCAGCGCCTCGTACTCGGCGCCGAGCTTGGCGCGCAGCCTGCGCACGTGCACATCGACTGTGCGGGTGCCGCCGAAGTAGTCGTAGCCCCACACCTCCTGGAGCAGCTGTGACCGGGTAAATACCCGGCCCGGATGCTGGGCCAGGAACTTCAGCAGCTCGAATTCCTTGAACGTCAGGTCGAGAGAGCGGCCACGCAGCCGCGCCGAGTAGGTCACCTCGTCGATGACCAGGTCACCGGACCGGATCTCGCCGGAGGCGGCCGGGGCCATGCGCCCGATGGCCAGGCGCAGCCGGGCATCGACCTCGCCGGGTCCCGCGGTATGCAGGATCACGTCGTCCACGCCCCAGTCGGCGGTCACCGCCGCCCAGCCGCCCTCTGTGACCACCGCCAGTACCGGCACGTTCATCTCGGCGCTGCGCAGCAGCCGCAGCAGCCGCCTGACCTGCACCAGGTCGCGCCGGGCATCGACCAGGACCGCGTCGGCGCCCGGCCCGTCGGCGGCGGCTGCGGCGGACGCCGGCGCCACGCGGATCGCGTGCGACAGCAGGCTCAGCGAGGGCAGCATCTCGGCAGCAGGCTCCTGTGCGTCGCTGAGCAGCAGCACGATGCTCAACAGTCACCTCCACCCGCGGAGTCGTCCGCGGGAGGCTGCCCTGACTCCCGCGATGACCCGGGGCCCTGAGTCGCCCGGGTCCTCGTTATGGGTCAGGATAGCTGACATGACCATCGTGACCCTCCGCTACTGGGCGGCGGCAAAGGAAGCAGCGGGAATCGCCGAGGAGACGGTCACCGCGGGGACTCTCGCCGAGGCGCTGGCCGCGGCGCGCGGCCACGCTGGTCACGGTGACGACGCCGGGCAGGACTCGCGGCTGCGCGCGATCCTCGCCCGCTCGTCGTTCCTGATCGACGGGATGCCGGCGGGCACCCGCGCGCCCGAGTCGGTCGTGCTCGGCGATGCGGCCGTGATCGAGGTGCTGCCGCCCTTCGCCGGGGGCTAGGGAGCAGGTCACCGAAGTAAACGCGGAAAAAAACAGCCCTCCGGGTGAACCGAACCGGCGGCCGCGGACGTTGATAACTGCGTGGCAGGGCTGGAAAGCCCGGGCGGCCGGGAAACGCGCGGTCCGGCGTCCGACGAAATGCTGGTGCGCACGCTCTACGCGGAGCACGCCGGGCCGCTGCTGCGCTATGCGCTGCACCTGACCAGCGGCGACCGGCAGCGAGCCGAGGACATCGTGCAGGAGACCCTGCTGCGCGCGTGGATGCACCCCGACGCGATCGCTGAGCGGCCGGCCCGGCCCTGGCTGTTCGCGGTCGCGCGGAATCTCGCGGTCGATGCGTACCGGGCCAGGAAGGCCCGTCCGCACGAGGTCGGCGAGGCGGCGCTGGAGCTGGTGCCCGCTCCCGACGAGGCAGAACGGGCGCTCGAGTCCTGGGCCGTGGCCGACGCGGTCAAGGCGCTGCGGCCCGACCACCGCCGCGTGCTGCTCGAGACCTACTACCACGGCAAGTCCGTATCGGAGGCGGCCACCGCGCTGGGCATCCCGGCGGGCACCGTCAAGTCCCGGACGTTCTACGCGCTCCGGGCACTCAAGCTGGCACTGGAGGAAAGGGGGCTGGCACCGTGACTGAGTTCTCCGACTGCGGTGAGATCCGCCTGGCCCTCGGCGTCTACGTGCTCGGGGCGATCGACCCGGCCGAGCGCTCGCTCGTCGATGCGCACCTCAGTGACTGCCAGTATTGCCGGGACGAGCTGGCCGGCCTGGCCGGGCTGCCGGCCCTGCTCGGCAGGGTGCCGGTGGCCGACGTCGAGAGGCTGGCCCTGGACGATACCGAGGTGCGCGACCTGGAGGAACCGCCAGCCGAGCTGCTTGACTCGCTGCTGGGGCGGATCTCCGCGCGGCGCCGGGCGCGCCGGTGGCGCGGCGTCCTGGCCGCGGCGGCCGCCGCGGTCATCGCGATCGGCGGCGGGGTCGGCGGCGGGGTCCTTATCTCGCAGGGGCATGACGCGGCCCAGGGATTCGAGCTGGTGCGGGGCAGCAGTGCCGCGACCCACGTCAGCGCCGCCGTCTACTACGGCCCGAGCAACACGGGGACCAGCATGCAGGTGCAGGTCTCTGGCATCCCGAACGGCACGTACTGCACGTTCCGGGTGACGACCTTCGGCGGCCAGCATTTCGTGGTCGGCGGCTGGATGGTCAACGGCGCTCACGGCAACTGGTACGAAGCGGCTTCGCCGATAGCCACGGCCAAGATACGCAGCTTCGAGATCACTGCCGACGGCAAGATGCTGGTCAACGTCCTGGCCACCTGACCATGGCGGCCGGCGGCCGCGCTGGCCGCCGAACGCGCAAGAGGGGAATGCCGCGGCGGCACCCGGCGCTTAGCACAGCGTGACTGCCGGACTGATCGCGCTCGCCGCGGCGCTCGCCGTCGCGGTGGCCGCCGGTTTCGCCTGGCAGCGAGCCAACGGGCGGCTGCGTAGTGTTGGGACGCACGGGGTCAGGACGCGCGGGCGGGAGCCTCTGATGACCGGCGCGGAGCTGGGAGAGCCGCTGGGCCAGCGCGCGACGCTGGTGCAGTTCTCCACCGCGTTCTGCGCGCCGTGCCGGTCCACCCGGCGGATCCTGGACGAGGTGGCGCGGATGACCGACGGGGTGGCGCACGTGGAGATCGAC
>DASYXX010000117.1:0-4618 GCA_035934395.1 Streptosporangiaceae bacterium | reverse complement strand
GCCCAGCTTGTTGACCGCCGGGATCAGCGAGGACGACGCGCAGGCCCGCGCCACCTCCTCGATGACGATCGCGGTCGCGATCGCGTCCGCCCCCGCGCCGCCGTAGGCCTCGGGGATGTGCACGGCAGTCATCCCGGCCTTGACCAGGGCATCGTGCGCCTCCTGCGGGAACGCGGCCGCCTGATCGACCTTGGCCGCGTACGGGGCGATCTTCTCGTCCGCCAGCGCGCGGACCGACTCGCGCAGCGCTTCGTGCTCGGGTGACAGGGCGAACGCGGGAGACTCGGGGCTCATGGCCTCGATGGTAAAGGTCCGACTACCTTCGATCTGTAACGGAGGGTGGCGGGCCGGGCGGAGGTGAGCGGGCGCCAGTGGTGAGTTTGCTGACCCCGGACGGCCGCGCGCTGCTGGACCGGCTCGCGGGCGAGGACGCCGGGCCGGACCGGGCGCTGGAGCTGGCCCGGTCTCTGCGCGGCCGTTACCCGCCCGGCCTGGTCGCCGAGGCGCTCACCCAGCAGACGCTGCGGGCCGCCGCCCGGGCCAAGTTCAGCCGGGCGGAGCAGATGCTGTTCACCCGGCCCGGCCTGGAGCAGGCATCCTCCGAGATCATGGCCTCCCACACCGCTGCCCGCTACCCGGCGGCCGCGCTCGTCGCGGATTTGTGCTGCGGGATCGGCGGTAACCTTACGGCCCTGGGCCGGGGCCGTTGCGTTATCGCTGTGGATTTTGATTTCGCAAGCCTGGAGTATGCCCGGCACAACGCCGGGGTTTACGCCGCGGCCGGCAACCTGGCCGCCGTGTGCGCGGACGTGGCCGACATCGAGCTGGGCGGCGTGGACGCCGTGTTCGTCGACCCGGCCCGGCGATCGGGCGGGCGGCGGCTCGGCGCCGGGCGCAGCGAGCCGCCCCTGGACTGGTGCCTGGGCCTGGCCCGCCGGGTCCCCGCGGTGGGGATCAAGGCCGCTCCGGGGCTGCCGCGCGAACTGGTCCCCGCGGGCTGGGAGGCCGAGTTCGTCGCGGTGGGCCGCGACCTGAAGGAGGCCCTGCTGTGGTCTCCCGCGCTCGCGACCGCCCCGAGCCGGGCCACGGTGCTGCCGTCCGGGGACACCCTGACCGCGCAGCCCGGCGTCCGGGGCGCGGACGTGCCCGTCGCGGAGCCGGGCGCGTTCCTGCTCGATCCAAGCCCGGCGGTCACCCGGGCCGGGCTGGTGGCCGAGCTCGCCCGGCGGCTTGGCGCCTGGAAGATCGACCACCAGATCGCGTTCCTGTCCGCCGGGCGCGAGCTGACCAGCCCGTTCGCGCGGACGCTCCGCGTGCTGGAGTCGGCGCCGTGGCACGAACGGCAGTTCGCCCGCAAGCTGCGCGACCTCGGCATCGGGGCCGCCGACATCCGGCGCCGCGGGCTGGCCGGCGACGTGCCGCAGATCCACCGCCGCCTAGCGCTGCGCGGCCCGGGCCGCGCCACGGTCGTGATCACCCGGGTCAGCGGCCGTCCCTGGGGCCTGATCTGCGCCGACATCGCCGGTCCGTCGAACGACCCGGACGCGGCGACCTAGACGGCGCGACGTAGGCACGGCGGCGCGACCATGCACGGCGGCGCGGCTCCTTTACGGACACTGCAAGCTCGCCGGAATGCATGGCCGTCGCGGTCCGGTGGCCAATATCCGCCGTGGGCTCCGGAAGTCGGTTGACCGGGGCGGGGTGGGGTCCGCTTGGCGGGCTCGCGTAGCGGGCGCCGGCTAGCCGCTCCGGCCCCCGAGCCTGCCGCGGAGCGCCGCGCCCTTGGCCTGCGCCGTGGCCCTGAGCTGGTCCTGGAACTCGGCCATGCGGCGCCGCAGGTCGTCGTCCGCGGCGCCGAGGATCCGGACCGCGAGCAGCCCGGCGTTGCGCGCGCCGCCGACTGCGACCGTCGCCACCGGAACGCCGGCCGGCATCTGGACGACCGACAGCAGCGAGTCCATCCCGTCCAGGTGCGCCAGCGGAACCGGGACGCCGATGACGGGCAGCGGGGTCACGGCGGCGAGCATGCCTGGCAGGTGCGCGGCGCCCCCGGCGCCCGCGATGATCACGCGGAGCCCGCGACCCGCCGCCTCAGATCCGTAGCTGATCATCTCCCGGGGCATCCGGTGCGCCGACACCACGTCGGCCTCCCAGGCGACGCCGAACTCCTGCAGCGCCGTGACCGCCGCCTCCATCACGGGCCAGTCGGAGTCGCTGCCCATCACCACGCCCACCACCGGCTGAGCGTTCATCTTTCCCCCAACCCGCCCACCATTTCCCAACCAAGCCCTGCCTTTTCCTACCCCCGGCCAGTGGCGCCCACGGCCTCGTCCATCTCGGTGCCGAGGCTCAGGTAGCTGGCCGCGCGCCGGGCGCGATCGCGCAGCGCGTCAACATCGTGACCGAGCGCGGTGACGTGGCCGACCTTCCGTCCGGGCCGGACCAGCTTGCCGTAAAGATGCACCTTCAGGCCGGGATCGGCCGCCATCACGTGCAGCAGCCGGGAGTGCAGGCCGGGATCGTCGCCGCCGAGGACGTTGACCATGACCGCGTGCGGGGCCGCGAGCACGGGCGCGCCGAGCGGCAGGTCGAGCACGGCGCGCAGGTGCTGCTCGAACTGCGAGGTCCGCGCGCCCTCGATGGTCCAGTGACCGCTGTTGTGAGGCCGCATGGCGAGCTCGTTCACGAGCAGGCCGGAGGGCGTCTGGAACAGCTCGACCGCCAGCATTCCGGTGACCCCGAGCGCGGCCGCGATGACCAGCCCCAGCCGCTGCGCGGCGGTGGCCGTGGCGGTGGAGAGCCCCGGCGCGGGCGCCAGCACCTCGCGGCAGACGCCGTCGCGCTGGATGGTCTGCACGACCGGGTACACGGCGGCCTGCCCGCTCGGGGAGCGGGCGACCAGCACGGCCAGCTCGCGCTCGAACGCGACGTGCTCCTCGACGATCAGGTCGAGCCCGTGGGCGAGCACCTCGGCGGCCTGCGCCGGAGTCTCGCAGACCCACACGCCCTTCCCGTCGTACCCGCCGCTGACGGCCTTGAGGACGACCGGCCATCCCGTGCCGGCGGCGAAGCCGGCCACGTCGTCGGGGCCCGCGACGGGAGCGAACCGCGGGCAGGCGATGCCCAGCGCGGCCAGCCGCTCGCGCATGGCGCGCTTGTCCTGGGTGTAGCCAAGCGCGTCGGGCCCGGGCCGGACCGGCACTCCCGCCCGCTCCAGGGCCCGCAGGTGCGGCCCGGGCACGTGCTCGTGGTCGAACGTCACGACGTCGCATCCGCGCGCGAACGCGGTGAGGTCGTCGAGGGACTTGTAGTCGCCGATCTGCGTGCCCGCGAAGACCGGCGCGGCGCTCTCATCCGGCGTCGCGGCGAGCACCCGGAACCCGATGCCCAGGCTCACGGCGGCCTGGCCGGTCATGCGGGCGAGCTGCCCGGCCCCCACCATGCCCACCACCGGAGCCCCCGGCGCCACCTCGTGCTCTGTCATCGCGAAGGCAGGCTATATGCTCGCGGAGCCTGCTCCGCGGCGGGGGGTTGAAGGGGGTCGTCCCCCCAGGGCAAACACAGCTCGCCCGGACTAGCTCGGCAGTCCGGGTCAGGCGGGTCCGCTGACCACGGGCTCCTCCGGGGCGTCCGGGACGCCGGGGACGCCGTACGGCAGGAACAGGGCGAACACCGCGGGCTTGGGGCGCACCAGCACCACCTGGCCGCCGTCGGCCGCCGCCACCGTCCGCGCGAGAGACAGCCCGAGCCCGGTCCCGCCGGGCGTCCCGCTGACGCTGCGCTCGAAGATCCGCGGCACCAGCTCCGGCGGCACGCCCTTGCCCTCGTCCCTCACCTCGATGACCACCGACCTCGGGGTCTGCGACGTCCTGATCGTGACCGTCCCGGCGCCGTGCACGAGCGCGTTGTCCAGCAGCGTGGCGATGACCTGGGCCGCGCTGCCCAGGGTGACGTAGGCGTACAGGCCCTTCTCCCCCGTTACCTCCAGTTTCCTGCTCAGCCTCCGGAACGCCGGCTCCCACTCCACGACCTGCTGCGCGACGATGTCGTCCACGCTCGCGAGCGATGGCGTGCCCGACACCGACCTGCGGGCCCGGCCGAGCAGCTGCCCGACCACGTCCGCGAGCCGCTCGGTCTGGGCCAGGGCGGCGGCGCCCTCCTCGCGCACGACGTCCGGGTAGTCCGCCGCGGCGATCATCTCCTCCAGCCGCATGGAAAGCGCGGTCAGCGGGGTGCGCAGCTGATGCGAGGCGTCCACCGCGAAGTCGCGCTCGGCGGTCAGCAGCTCGTTGATCCGCTGGGCGGAGCCGTCCAGCCCCTCGGCCACCCGGTCCAGCTCCGGCACGCCGTACCTGCGCCCCACCGGGCGGGCGTCGCCGGAGCCGAGCCGGTCCGCCGCGCCGGCCAGCTCCTCGAGCGGCCGGGTCAGCCGCCGCGCCTGCAGCAGGGCCAGCCCCACCGCCACGGCGATCGCGAGCAGCGCGAGCGAGCCGATCATGACGAGCCCGCTGGTCACCTGGCCGATCACGATCGAGTCGTCCGCGGCCACGATGACCGTGAAGTCCCTGGTGCGGGCGGATCCGGTGATCGTGTCGTGCGCCGGGGGCCTGGTGCCGGC
>DASYXX010000112.1:0-6791 GCA_035934395.1 Streptosporangiaceae bacterium | reverse complement strand
GACCCCGCGGGCGGGCGGCCCCACCCGCCTCCTCATTCCCCCTTCACTGCGTTCCTCGCTGCGCCGCCCGCCCGGCAGCACGGTGAGGACCGGTGCGCCCGGCGGGCCGAAGCCCTCGGCCTGTGCCGCGCGCTCCAGCGTACCCGCCCCCAGCTGCTCGGCGAGCTGCCTGTCGGCCAGGGCCGCGCCGAGGGTCGCGGTCACCTCGTCCCGCAGCGCGGCCGGCGGCGGCGATAGGCCGGAAAATGCCTGGCGGGACAGCTCAGCAAGCAGCTGGCGCCGCCGCGCCGACAGCTCCCGGATCGCGGCGCCGTCCAGGGATCCCTGCGCGGCCCGCAGTTCGTCGCCCAGCTCGATGAGCCGGGCGGGCACGCCAGGGTCCGAGCGGGTCAGCCGGTTGACGACCCAGGCCGAGCGGGTCGGCTTGCGCAGCGCGGCGATGCTCTTCGCGGCGCTCGCCTCGCCGGCCGCGCGGGCCCGGGCCACGAGGGCGCCGCGGCGCTCGACGAACTCGGCGGGGTCGGACGAGTACAGCTCGCCGACCGCCTCGCGCAGCAGGTCACCATCGGCCACGAGGCCCCCAGCTCGCCTCCGGGGCCCCGCCCGCCTCCCCTTCCCCCTTCACTGGCGCCCCTCCGCTCGCTCCTGATGTCACCCGCCGTGGTCCCGTTCGAGGATCGCGGCCGCGCCCCGGACCACGCACCGCAGCGGGTCGTCGACGACGACCGCGGGGATGCCGGTGGCGGCCTCGATCTTGCTCGCCAGGCCGGGCAGCAGGGCTCCGCCGCCGGCCAGGCGGATCTTGCCCCTGACCACGTCCTCGGCGAGGTTCGGCGGGATGTCGGACATTATCTCCTGCACCGAGTCCGTGATCGCGCCGATCGGGTGCTCCAGCGCCGAGGCGACGAGCCACGCCGGGACGTTCTCGACGCGGGGCGTCCGCCGGGCCGAGTCGATGCCGACGGTCTCCACCCACTCGGCCGCGCCCTCGGCGAGCCCGAGGACCATCTTCAGGCTCCGGGCCGCGTTGCGGCCGATGAGCAGGCCAAGTTCCGCCTTGACGGCGTGCACGATCGCCTCATCCATGGCGTTGCCGCCGACGCGCAGCGAACGCAGGCGCACCAGGTGACCGCCCGCTACCACCGCGGCGTCGGTGGTCCCGCCCCCGACGTCCACGATGAACGCGCCGGACCCGGCCGCGAGGTCGATGCCCGCGCCCGCGGCGGCCGCGACCGGCTCGTCCACCAGCCGCACCGAGCAGCGCGGCCGCAGGGCCGCAACCGAGGCGGCCAGGGACCGCCGCTCGATATAGGTCGCGCCGCTCGGCACGCAGACCACGGCCGAGGACCGCAGTACGCTGCGGCGCAGGCGGGCCCGGCGCACGAACGCCTGCAGCATGGCCGTCGACGCGTCCAGGTCCGCGATGACCCCGTCCCGCAGCGGGTGAATGACCTCGACGTCCCGGGGATCCTTGCCCGACAGGACGTCCGCCTCCTGGCCTACTGCGGCTACCTTGCCGGTCTCCCTGTCGATGGCGATCGCCGAGGGCTCCTCGATGATCAGGCCGCGGCCCGCGATGTGGATCAGCGTGTTGACCGTTCCGAGGTCAATCGCCACGCCCGCCCGCAACCGCATCGAATCCCGCCCTCAGCCGGAAATACCGGTCCGCCTTCCCCCAGTATGGTTACTTACACCAGGCAGCGGGGGCAGCGGGACTGAGGTAACTGAGGCCGGGGCGCGGCTAGGTCATGGGCGACGCGAGCCGGGGGTGGTCGCGCCAGGCGGGCATGGTGGCCATGTAGGCGCGGGTCTGGCGTTCGAGCTCTTCCCTCGTGGCCTGCGGGTCGCGCCGCGCCTGCCACGCGATCATCCGTTGCAGCCGCTCGTCGAACGACTGGAGGTTTCCGGACTCGTCGGTGCAGTAGCTGCAGTACCGGCCGGTTTCGATGGGCATGCCGCAGCTTTCACAGGTGCCTGTGGTCATCACGTTCTCCTTGGATCGGTCCAGCGGGTGCCGGAGCCGGGTCAGCCAGGTCGGCGAGGGTCCGGAGCGCGGCGATGAGCGCGTCGGCCTGGCCGGGCGGCAGCCGGGCCAGCGCGGGCGCGAGCAGGTCGGTGCCGAGCACCTCGCGGTCCCGCCGCAGGGCCTCGTGACCCGCCGCGGTCAGCCAGATCAGCGTGCGCCGCCGGTCGCCCGGATCGCTCTCGCGCTCGAGCAGGCCTTGCCGCTCGAGATGGCTGACGATCTCGCTGACCACCGACTGAGCCCGGCTCAGGTGGGCCGCAGCCTCGCCGACGGTGAGCGGCCCGGCCATCGCCAGGTGCTCCAGCACCGCGCGGGACGCGCCCGCCAGCTGGCTCCGCGGGCGGTCGCGCCGGTGAAACGTCAGGTACACCGCCCGGAAGGCCTCGGCGAACCGCTCCGCCTGCGCCCGCTCGTCACTCACAGTGTCTCCAGGCTCGCTCGCCAACGGGCGCCTTTTGCCCGCAGGCTCGCTCACGTGACCAGCGTTCCGGCAGGCGAATCGATCGTCAATCCCGATGGGCCTCGCTCAGGCCTTGCCCGACCCGGCCGCCTCCCGCTCGAAGACGCGGACGGTCTGCTCGACCGACAGCCCCTTGGTCTCCGGCAGGAACCGGTAGACGAACCCGATCGCGGCCACGCAGAGGACGGCGAAGCACACCATGACCCCGGCCAGCCCGATGGAGTTGTGCCAGGCCGGGAACGCCTCGATGAGCGCGTAGTTGGCCAGCCAGTCGACGCAGGCAGCGATGGCCGCCGCCCGGCCCCGGACCGCGGTCGGGAAGACCTCGCCCTGGATCAGCCAGCCCGTCCCGCCGACGCCGATGGCGAACGAGGTGATGAAGAACGAGAAGCCGACCATGACCACGACGGTCTTGGGGATGTCGGTCAGGAACGCCACCCCGGCCGCGGCGAACAGGATGAACACGGTCATGCCCGCGTAGCCCCCGATGGCCAGCGGCCGCCGGCCGAGCTTGTCGATCCACCGGAACGCGAAGTAGGTGGCGACCACGTTGACCGCGCCCAGGATGGCTGTGACCTCGACGCCCGCGACCGCGGCGCTGACCGCGTTGCGGCCGCTCTCGAAGAACGACGAGAGGATCGTCGGGCCGTAGTAGAACGGGACGTTGATCCCGGTGATCTGCTGGAAGATGAAGAACACGCAGACCACGAGCAGCGCCCGCCGCACGCCGGCCGTCCACTGGGTCTTGCGCCGGCGCTGCCGCTCCTGCCCGGCGAACTCGCCCGCCGCGCGACGTACCTCCTCGTCGGTGACGTCCATCCCCAGCCGGCCGAAGGCCTTCCGCGTGTCGTCGTAGCGGCCGTGCAGCATCAGCCAGCGCGGCGACTCGGGCATGTAGGACCGGAGGGCCACCGCGACCAGCGCGGGAATCGCGCCCACGCCGAGGATCAGCCGCCAGTCGGCGTTGCCGACGCTGCCCGGCGCGGTCTTCAGCACGATCACGGCCACGATGTACGACACCAGGATCCCCACGGTGATCATCCACTGCTGGATGATGCTCAGCTGGCCGCGCCGGCTGCGGGGCGCGAACTCCGCGATGTAGGCGGTGGCGATCGCGGAGTCCGCCCCGATCGCGAGCCCGATGAGCGTGCGGGACGCGAGCAGCATGCCCGCGTTCACGGTGGCCGCGGACAAGATCGCGCCGACGGCGTAGATCGAGGCGTCGGCGATCAGCAGGATCTTGCGCCCGAACCGATCGACCAGCGGGCCGGCCACCAGCGCGCCCGCCGCGGCGCCCAGGGACGCCCCGGCCACCAGGTAGCCGGTCGCGAAGCTGGACAGATGGTAGGGAATGAAGCCAAGCGCGGCGCCGATGTTGGACGTGTCGTACCCGAACAGGAACCCGCCGATGCACGCCAGCACGGCCAGGTACCAGTAGAAGTTGGTCGGGATCCGCGAGTCCAGGTCCTCGAGCACGTTACGGCCCGACGGCTGGGTGGTCCTCGTCTCCGAACCCATCGCCTAACCTCCCCCGCACCGACGGCCCTGCCCCCAGGGCCGCGTGGCAAACGTCGGGCAAAGCGAGCGGATCGGAGCGCGGGCCCGGCCCCCGCCTTGCACCGCGCGGTCGCCCGGCCGCCCCGTGCCGCCTCCCTGACCCGGGGCGTTACGGAAAATGAACCGCACCCGCCGCTGCGGTCGCCCGGGGCAGACGGTCTCCCGCGCCGCCCCGATGCCGGGTATGTTACGAGAGTGTTACGTACGTGTTTCGTCGATTCGCGCCGTGGCGTTTGCCCAGGGCGTTCTCGGAGAGCAGACTCGTAATGCGAGGCGACCGCGGGAAGGCCAGGAAGCTTCCGGCGCGGCCGGGTTCGCCGATGGGGTGATCGGTATGACGCCCACAACGCCGTGGACGAGGGTGGCCCGCAGGCTGGGGTTTGATCACAACCCGCTGCGCCGGCGGTCGGACCTGATAGAGGCCTGGCTGCTGCCCGCCGTCATCGCCATTTTCCTGGCCCTGAGCCCGCTGCTGGTCGGCACGGCCTCTGCGTGGGTCCACCACGAGAACGCCGCCGCCCAGCAGGCCGAGCGCTCGTGGCACCGGGTGACCGCGGTCCTGCTGCAGGCCGTTCCCGGGCCGCTGATGTCGGACAACGGCGCGAACACCTGGATCACGTGGACTCTGGCGCGCTGGACCGCGGACGGGCGGCGGCATGTCGGCGAGGTGCCCGCCGCCGCGGGCAGCAGCGCGGACAGCACCGTGTCCGTCTGGCTTGACCGCGCCGGGAACGTGCAGGCGCCGCCGCTGAACGCGTTCGAGATCCGGGATCGGGTCGTGCTCGCCTCCGTGGTCGCGCTGACCGCTCTTTCGGTGTTCCTCACCGCCGTGACCCTGATCGGCCGGCGCCTGCTGGACCGCAGGAGACTCGCGGGCTGGGCTGCGGACTGGCTGTCGGTGGGCCCGCAATGGAGCCGCCGCGGCTGAGCCCCCAGGGCCATGGGGTTCCCGGCCGGGCCCGCATTGTAGTAATTTGCCCCTGGAATCGCGGGTGCCGACGTTCAGCGCGAGCCGGAAGCACAGCGAGCCGGAGGGCGCCCCGCAGGCGAGCCGGAAGCATAGCCTTCCCGAGGGGGACCCATGACGGTCAGTACCGGCGGCAGATCGAGAAACCTGATCCTGGCGGCGATGATCTTCGCGGTCGCGATGACCTTCATCGACCAGACCATCGTGTCCATCGCCGTGCCCGAGATCCAGAAGGAACTGGGGCTGTCCAGCACGGGCGTGCAGTGGGCGGTCAACGCCTACCTGCTGACGCTGGCCGCGTTCTTCGCCTTCGGCGGCCGGCTGGCCGACACGGTCGGCCACCGGACGATGGTGACGCTCGGCGTCATCGTGTTCGCGGGCGCGTCGGCGCTGTGCGGGCTCACCCCGAAGGGAAGCCTCGCCGAGGCGTGGATCGTGATCTTCCGGGCTGTCCAGGGCCTGGGCGGCGCGATCATGTTCCCGGCCGCGCTGGCCATCGTGGTGCAGACCTTCGCGCTTCGCGAGCGCGGGCGGGCGCTGGCACTGTTCTTCGGCATCGCCGGGGGCCTCACCGCGATCGGCCCGGTTCTGGGCGGCTACCTCACCCAGTGGACCTGGCGCGCGATCTTCTGGGTGAACATCCCCGTCGCGCTCGTCGCGCTGGTTCTGATCTTCATCTCCCGGCCGGTCACGGAGCACAAGGCCGCTCGGATGGACTACCGCGGCGTGGCCCTGGTCGCGGCCGGGGTGGCCCTGAGCGTGTTCGGCTTCCAGCAGTCGAACATCTGGGGCTGGCACAACCCCGCGATCACGGCGTCGATCGTGGTGGGGCTGGCGCTCCTGGTTGTGTTCTACTTCGTCGAGGTCCGCACCCCGTCGCCGCTGATGAAGGTGAGCATCTTCGGCGTGCGGCCGTTCCTGGTCGAGAACATCGTGCTGTTCGTGACCAACCTGGCGTTCATCCCGGTGTTCTTCTTCGGCAGCGAGTACGCCCAGATCTCGCTGGGAAAGAAGGCCTCCGAGGCCGGGGTCATCCTGCTGTTCTTCTTCATCGGGTTCGTCATCGCGGCCCAGATCGGCGGGCGGCTGCTGGACCGCGTGGGGGCCAAGCGCCCGGTGGTCCTCGGCTGCGTGCTGGGCGCGGCCGGGTTCTGGCTGTGGGGCAGCAAGGTCACCGGGCTCAACTTCGGCTCGCAGCAGTTCTTCATCATCCTGACCGGGGCCGGGATGGGCTTCATGCTGGGGCCGGCCAGCACGGACGCCGTCAACCGGGCCGGCCGGCTTTCTTACGGCGAGGCCAGCGGCATCACGCAGACGGTCCGGAACTACGCCGCGAGCCTGGGAATCGCGGTCCTCGGCACGATCTCGGTCACCGAGTTCCGCAGTCACCTGACGGCCTCGCTGATCTCGCAGGGCGTGCCCGCCCGGGCGGCCAGCGCCGCGGCGGCGAGCAGCTCACAGTCGCGCAACGGGAGCGTCGCGTCGATTCCGCACTTCGTGCGGGTCGACTTCGCCCAGGCCACGCAGACCGTGCTCTACGTCATGGCCGCGGTCATGGCCGTGGCCGCGATCGTGGCCCAGCTCGGCCTGCGCTACGGGGTGCAGGAGGAAGCGGCCCCGGAGCCGGAGGCCGGGGCGGTGCGCTCGCCCGACCTGGCCCGCTCGGAAGATCCCTGAGCAGGCCTAGGGGCGCGGGCGGGCCGGCTCGTATTCGATCAGGCCGAGCAGCGGCTCGTCGGCGGAGCGGATGTCGGCGGTGGGCAGCCCGCCCGGGTACAGCT
>DASYXX010000107.1:0-3364 GCA_035934395.1 Streptosporangiaceae bacterium | reverse complement strand
GATCCACCTGGCCTCGTCGCTGGCGAGGAACGCGGCCGCCCAGGCCACGTCCCAGCCGGTGCCGGGCGTCCCGAGCAGGCCGGCCTCGGACCGCATCGCGTTCATGAACTCGGCGCGGGCCCCTGGCGCGGACACCGACAGAACCATCGGCGTGGTGATGTGACCGGGCGCTATGGCGTTGGCCCGGATGCCCTGGCGGCCGTGCGAGTACGCCATGTCCACGGTCATCGCGATCAGCCCGCCCTTGGCCGCCGAGTAGGCGACGGTGCCGTCGCCGCGCAGGGCCGAGATCGACGCGATATTCACGATCGCCCCCGCCCCCTGGGCGGCCATCACCGGAACCGCGTACTTGGACGCCAGGAACGCGCTGCGCAGGTTGATGTCCAGGGCCCGGTCCCAGTCCTCCTCGGTCGTGTCCACGACCGTCCCGAGCTGCGCGCGCCCCACGTTGTTCACGAGGATGTCCACCGTGCCGAAGGCCGCGACGGCCGCGCCGACCATCGCCTCGCATCCCGAGGCCTGGGTGACGTCGGCGGCGAAGACCTGCGCCTTGCCGCCCTCTTCCTCGATGATCTGCCGCGTCTCTTCGGCGCGCTCCGGGTACCGGTCCACCAGCAGGACGCTCGCTCCCTCCCGGGCGAGCACGACCGCGGTCGCCTTCCCGGTGCCGACGCCGGGGCCGGGCGTCGAGCCGGCCCCGGTGACGATCGCGACCTTGCCCTCCACCCGGCCGGCCCGTTCCACCACAGTTCCCCTTTCGCTACCAGCGCGTGAGCAGCGCCGCGCCGTTCTCCAGGACGCCGGCGTTGCTGACCGCGGCGACCTGAGCGCCGGCGACCTGCCGGTCGCCGGCCTCCCCGCGGAGCTGGCGCACCGCCTCGGCGATGTGCCCGAACCCGGCGTGCAGGCGGCCGCCGGAGAGCTGGCCGCCCCAGGTGTTGAGCGGGAGCTCGCCGCCGAACGTGATGCGCTTGCCGCCGTCGACGAACGCGCCGGCCTCGCCGGTCCCGCAGAAGCCCATGGCCTCGAGCCACCAGACGGCCTCGATGGTGAACCCGTCGTAGAGCTGCGCCACGTCGACGTCGGCCGGGCGCAGGTCGGTGCGGGCCCACATCGCCGCGGCGGCACCGTGGCCCACCCGGCCCATGTCCGCCCACTGGTCCCAGAGCGGCCTCCCGTCCACCACCCCGGCCATCGCCTCGATGCGCACCGGCGCCCGCAGCCCGGAGGCCGTCTCGGCGGCCGAGACGACGATCGCGGTGGCGCCGTCGACGGGCACGTCGCAGTCGTACAGGCAGATCGGGGACGAGATCATCCGCGACCCCAGGTAGTCGTCGATGGACAGCGGCGACCGGTACACCGCGTCCGGGTTGCGGGCGGCGTGCGCGCGCTGCGTCACCGGGATCCAGCCGAGCTGCTCCCGGGTGACACCGTAGTCGTGCAGGTAGCGGGCGACGTACGGGGCGACCTGGCAGACCGGCGACAGCATACCGATCGGCAGCAGCCAGGCGAGCGGCCCCTCGGCGGTCGGCTTGGTCGAGCCGTACGCGGGGCGGCCGCCCGCGGCGCGGCTGGCGCTGCCCTCCTTGACGGTCCGCCACACGACCACGTGGCGCGCCTGGCCGGCCGCCACCGCCATGGCCGGCCCGTAGCACGGCACCGCCATGCCCTCGACGATCCCCTGCCGCCAGGTCGTGGTGATCCGCAGCGCGTCCTGGACCTCGAACAGGTTCCCGTTCGCGTAGCCGGGCAGGTTGGCCGCGCCGCCGCCGGGGAACATGGCCAGGCCGTCGATGTCGTCGATGGTCAGCCCGGCGTCCGCGACCGCGGCGAGGACCGCGTCGATCGTGAGCTGAAAGCCCGACCGGTCGACCTGGCGGCCGATGACGGACTGGCCCACCCCGGAGATCACCGCGCGCCGCTCGAACAGGTCGGCGGTCACCGCGCCGCCTCGCCCGCCGCGACGAAGCTGGGGATCGCGAAGCCGCCGGGCCCGGGCTCGAAGCCGACGTCCACCGCCATGCCGATCGCCGCCTGCTCCGGCGGGCAGCCCCGCAGCCTGCCAGCCACCCGCACGCCGGGATGGTCGGCGAACTCGACCAGGACGATCGCGTACGGCACGTCGAGGTCGGGGAGCCAGCGCTGGTAGTTGACGGTGAAGCTGTAGACCTGGCCGCGGCCGGTGATCTCGGCCGGGACCATGGCCCGCCCGCGGCACGAGCGGCAGATCCCGCGCGGAGGGAACGACTCGGCCCCGCAGCGCGCGCACCGCTCGACCACCAGGCGGCCCTGCCTGGCCGCCTCCCAGAACGGCCCGGTCTCCTCGGTGACCGCCGGTGGTATGCCCGTGGTCGCGTCCATCGTCCCCCTATCCTGGCTGCGCCTGGCGTACGGCGTCCACGTCCAGCAGCGCGCCGACCTCGGCGCGGCTGAAACCCAGCTCGAGCAGGACCTCGGTCGTATGCTGCCCGGCCGCGGCCGGGAGCTCCGGAACCGCCGCGGGTGTCCGGCTGAACCGCGGGGCAGGCCGGGGCTGCACCACCCCGTCGACCTCCACGAACGTCTGACGCTCGAGGTTATGCGGATGGGCGGGCGCCTCGGCGAGCGTCAGTACCGGCGCGAAGCAGGTGTTCGTGCCCTCCAGCAGCGCGGACCATTCGGCCAGCCGCCTCGTCTTGAACACGGCCGCCAGCCGGGCCCTGCCCTCCGGCCAGGTCGCGGGGTCTGCCTGCTGGCGCAGCAGCTCATCGCCGAGGCCCAGGCGCTCCAGCAGCTCGGCGTAGAACTGCGGCTCGCCGCAGCCGACCGTCAGGTAACGGCCGTCCGCGGTCTCGTAGACGTTGTAGAACGGGGCCCCGAGGTCCAGGGTGTTGGTCCCGGGCACGTCGGACCACAGGCCCTCGGCGCGCAGGCCGTGGAAGAGCGTGGTCAGCAGGGCCACCCCGTCGACCATCGCGGCGTCGACGACCTGGCCGCGGCCCGAGCAGGACCGCTCGACCAGGGCGCTGAGCACGCCCACGACGAGCAGCATGCCGCCGCCGCCGTAGTCGCCGAGGAGATTGAGCGGCGGCGCTGGCGGCTCGCCCCCGCGGCGCAGCGGGTCGAGCGCGCCGGCCAGGGCGACGTAGTTGATGTCGTGGCCCGGGGTCTGCGCGTACCGCCCGTCCTGGCCCCAGCCGGTGATCCTGGCGTACACCAGCCGTGGGTTGCGCCGCAGGCACGTGTCAGGGCCGAGGCCGAGCCGTTCGGCGACGCCGGGCCGGAACCCCTCGATGAGCACGTCGGCCTGGTCGATGAGCCGGAGCGCGGCCGCGAGGCCGTCGGGGTGCTTGAGGTCGATCGCCACTGAGCGCCGGCCCCGCGC
>DASYXX010000100.1:0-2439 GCA_035934395.1 Streptosporangiaceae bacterium | reverse complement strand
CGCGACATCCTGGGCTCGGGCTTCGACCTGGAGGTCGTGGTGCACGCCGGGGCCGGGGCCTACATCTGCGGCGAGGAGACGGCGCTGCTCGACTCGCTCGAGGGGTTCCGCGGCCAGCCCCGGCTGAAGCCGCCGTTCCCCGCGACCGCGGGCCTGTACGCCTCCCCCACGGTCGTCAACAACGTCGAGTCGATCGCCACCGTGCCCTGGATCCTGCTCAACGGCGCGCCGGAGTTCGCGGCGATCGGGACCGAGAAGTCCAAGGGGTTCGGGATCTTCTCGCTCTCGGGGCACGTCACGACGCCCGGCCAGTACGAGGCGCCGCTCGGCACGACCCTGCGCGAGCTGCTCGGCCTGGCGGGCGGCATCCGCGCCGGGCACCGGCTGAAGTTCTGGACGCCGGGCGGGTCGTCCACGCCGCTGTTCACCGACCAGCACCTGGACGTGCCGCTGGATTACGAGGCGGTGGCGGCCGCCGGGTCGATGCTCGGCACCCGGTCGATCCAGCTGTTCGACGAGACAACCTGCGTGGTCCGGGTCGTGCTGCGGTGGATCGAGTTCTACCAGCACGAGTCGTGCGGCAAGTGCACGCCGTGCCGCGAGGGCAGCTACTGGGTCGTGCAGATGCTCGACCAGCTCGAGCGCGGCGGGGGCAGCGAGGCCGACCTGGAGAAGCTGCTTGACGTCTGCACGAACATCACCGGCCGCGCGTTCTGCGCCCTGGGCGACTCGATCGAGGCCCCCGTGAAGTCGTCGATCACCTACTTCCGGGACGAGTACCTCGAGCACCAGCGCTACGGCGGCTGCCCGTTCGAACCCGAGGCGTCGACGCTCTTCACGATGGAGACCGCCCGATGACTGTGCCTTCTTCCACCACGGGTTCTGCCGGCGTCGTAGAGCGCGCGGCCGACGGCGTCACGGTCACCATCGACGGATTCGAGATCACCGTGCCCAGGGGCACCCTGGTGATCCGCGCCGCCGAGCAGCTCGGCATCGAGATCCCCCGGTTCTGCGACCACCCGCTGCTTGACCCCATCGGAGCCTGCCGGCAGTGCCTGGTGCACATCGAGGGCCAGCCGAAGCCGCCGGCATCCTGCACCACTTCCTGCACCGAGGGCATGGTGGTGCACACCCAGCTCACCTCGCCGGTCGCCGCGAAGGCACAGCGCGGCATGATGGAGTTCCTGCTGCTCAACCACCCGCTCGACTGCCCCATGTGCGACAAGGGCGGCGAGTGCCCGCTGCAGAACCAGGCCATGACCGCGGGCCAGGGCGAGACGAGGTTCAGCGGCCCCAAGCGCACGTTCGCCAAGCCAGTCCCGCTGTCCGCGCAGGTGCTGCTCGACCGGGAGCGGTGCATCCAGTGCGCGCGGTGCACCCGGTTCTCCGAGCAGATCGCCGGCGACCCGATGATCGAGTTGTTCGAACGCGGCCCGCAGGAGCAGATCGGGATCGCCGAGGGCGAGCCGTTCGACTCCTACTTCTCCGGCAACACCGTGCAGATCTGCCCGGTCGGGGCGCTGACCGGCGCCTCCTACCGGTTCCGGGCCCGCCCGTTCGACCTGGTCTCCACGCCCAGCGTGTGCGAGCACTGCGCGTCGGGGTGCCGGCAGCGCACCGACCACCGCCGCGGCGCGGTGACCCGGCGGCTCGCGGGCGACGACCCGCAGGTCAACGAGGAATGGAACTGTGACAAGGGCCGGTGGGCGTTCACCTACGCCACCCAGCCCGACCGCCTGGTCAGCCCGCTGGTCCGCGACGCCCGCGGGGTTCTCCAGCCGGCCTCCTGGCCGGAGGCGATCGCGGCCGCCGCGGCCGGGCTGCTCGCCGAGCGGGGCCGGGCGGGCGTGCTCACCGGGGGCCGCCTGACCCTCGAGGACTCCTACGCCTACGCGAAGTTCGCCCGGGTCGCGCTGGCCAGCAACGACATCGACATGCGGGCCAGGCCGCACTCGGCCGAGGAGACGCAGTTCCTGGCCGGCACGGTGGCCGGCCGCGCGTCCGGCGTGACGTACGCGGGGCTGGAGCGGGCGGGTGCCGTGCTGCTGGCCGGGTTCGAGCCCCAGGACGAGTCGCCGATCGTGTTCCTCAGGCTGCGCAAGGCGGCCAGGGCGGCCAGGCTCGCGGTGTACTCGCTGGCCGCGGTGGCCGGGCCGGGTCTGGAGCGGATGTCCGGCACGCTGCTGCCGACCGCGCCCGGCGACGAGGCCAGGGTGCTCGGCCGGCTGGTCAGCGGAGCGGAACTCGACGCGGTCGGCCGCGCCGCGGCGGAGGCGCTGCGGCAGCCCGGCGCGGTGATCCTGGCCGGCGAGCGGCTGGCCGAGGTTCCCGGCGCGCTCTCCGCGGCGGCGAGGCTCTCCCAGGTGACCGGTGCCCGGCTGGCCTGGATACCGCGCCGCGCGGGCGAGCGCGGCGCGCTCGAGGCTGGCGCGCTGCCGA
>DASYXX010000075.1:0-2523 GCA_035934395.1 Streptosporangiaceae bacterium | reverse complement strand
AGTTCATCCTAACCCCGCTCGCCTCCGCGCCTTTCCGGCGCTCATTCCCGACCAAGAACGATCGTGCCGGCCGCGTGCCGGGTGCCGAGCTGCCCGCCGTTCCCGTGGGCGACCGCCAGGCGGGCGCCAGGGACTTGCGCGGTCGACTCGCCGCGCAGCTGCCGGGTGGCCTCGATGAGCAGGAAGATGCCGCGCATGCCGGGGTGGTTGGACGACAGCCCGCCGCCGTCGGTGTTCAGCGCGGGCCCGCCGGGCTGGTCGAACGCGAGGCGGCCGCCGGCCGCGAACGGGCCGCCCTCGCCTTTCTTCGCGAACCCCAGGTCCTCCAGGATGGCCAGCACGGTGATCGTGAACGAGTCGTAGATCATCGCTATGTCGATCTCCTCGGGGCGGACGCCCGCCTGGCCGAAGGCATCCCTCCCGGACCGCACCGCGGCGGTGGTGGTGAGGTCGGCGCCGCCGGCCGGGTACCCGAGCGCCTCGCCGGTCCCCAGGATCCAGGCCGGCCGCTTGGGGATGCCGGCCGCCACGGCCGAGGAGACGATCACGACCGCCCCTCCGCCGTCGGAGACGATGCAGCACTCCAGCAGGTGCAGCGGATCCGCGATCAGCCGCGAGCCCAGCACGTCGTCGACGGTGATCTCGCGGACATCCCGGATGCCGATATCGGCCAGGCCCTCGACGGCCTGCGGGTTGCGCATCGCGTGCCTGCGGGTGGTGACCGCGATCTCGGCGAGCTGCTCGGGGGTGGTGCCGTGCTCCGTCATATGGCGCCGGGCCACCAGCGCGTAATTGCCGACCAGGGTCAGCCCGTAGGGGCGCTCCATGTTCCCGGCAGGCTGCGGGTCGGGAGCCGCCCGCCCGCCCGTGCCGATCGCCCGCCGCTGGCTGTGGGCCGTCGAGCCGTAGGTCAGCAGGGCGACGTTCGCCTTCCCCTGCGCGATCGCGGCGGCCGCGTGCGCGGCGTGGAACTCATAGGAGCTGCCGCCGACCGACGTGGTGTCGACGACCCGGGGCGTGACGCCGAGGTACTCGGCGATCGTGAGGCCCTGCATCCGGCCCGCCTCGCTGGCGTCGTAGATGGCATCGACGTCGCCCCAGTCCAGGCCGGCGTCCTCCAGCGCGCGCGCCGCGCACTCGGCCTTGATCTGCAGCGCGCTCAGGTCGCCGACCGAGCGCTTCGGGAACTCGTGGATGCCCGCTATGGCCGCGGCCGGTGCCGCCATCATGCGTCCCGGGCGGCGTCGCCCGGCGCCAGGAACTGCATCCGCCCGTGGTCGATGACCACGCTGCCGTCTTCGGTGGCGGTCTGGAACAAGGCGGTACCGCCATCGCCGCCGTCCTCGGGGAGCCAGATCGACACCACCAGCGTGTCGCCGGGCAGAACCGGGCGGCTGAACCTGCCGGACATCGAGCGGAACCGGGCCGGATCCGATCCGCACACGGCGTGCAGCAGGGCCCGGCCGGTCACGCCGTAGGTGCACAGGCCGTGCAGGATCGGCCGGCTGAACCCGCCCCGGGCCGCGAACTTCGGATCGGCGTGGAGCGGGTTCCTGTCGCCGGACAGCCGGTACAGCAGCGCCTGCTCCGGCCTGGTCGGCTGGGGCACACGGTGATCGGGCTCGCGCTCGGGCCGGTGCCAGCCGTCGCTCGGCCCACGGTCACCGCCGTAACCGCCCTCGCCCCGGATGAAGACGCTGGACCGGGACGTCACGAGCTTGTCACCGGTCGCCGCGTCCACGGCCACGTTCTCGGTGGCCACCAGCCCGCCCGAGCCCTTGTCGTAGATCCCGGTCACGGTGGCGACCGTGCGCACGGTGCCCTGCACCGGCAGCGGCCGGTGCAGCTCGAATCCCTGCTCGGCGTGGACGAGCAGCGCCGGGTCGAAGTCGCCCAGCTTGCGCCCGACGCGGGCCTGCGCGATCAGGACCGCGTAGGTGGGCAGCACCTGCTGCGTCACGCCCTCGCTGTTCTCGGTGGTGAACTCCAGCTCCTGCAGCGGGTCCCCGAGCCCGGCCCCCACGCCGACCGCGTACAGCAGCGCGTCGGTGGACGTCCACGAGCGTTCCTGCGGCTCGCTGGGCACGCCGACGAGGCTGTGGTCGAGAGACATGCTGACCTCCGGATCGCGGAAAACGACCGACGCCGCTGCTATTAGAATTAAGTTCTAAAATTATGGTTGCGCGCACAGGGCGATGTCAACGACGAAATATCCATAACGTCACCAGCCGTGCCGCCGCCCGCCGGTTAACGTGGGCCGCCGCTGTAATAGCCCACGATCTCGCGGGCGGTGGCGAGAAGCTGGTCCCGCACCGGCGCCGGGGACAGCACCTCGACCCGCCCGCCGAAGCCGGCGAGGCGATGCGCGGCCGCCGCCGCGTGCTCGAAGGACAGCGTCACCACCCGCCAGCCCCGCTCGTCGGGCGGGGGCGCGGCATCGAGGGCCGGCCTGACGTCCTCGCCGAAGATCTCCGGGAACGCCGCGAGTGCCTCGGGCGATGCGCGGAGCCGCACCGCGAGCCT
>DASYXX010000071.1:0-8797 GCA_035934395.1 Streptosporangiaceae bacterium | reverse complement strand
CCGGCGCGAGGCAGGCGTGAGCCCGATCACGGACCTGGTCGACCCGAAGTGACGGCCGGGACCGGGGCGACGCGCGGCATCCGGCGCGCCGCCGCTATCCCACGCAGATCGTGACGCCCAGCACGACGACGCAGACCGCCGACGACCCGCCCGGCGGGGACTTGCTCGGCGAGGGACTGGGGGAGGAGCCCGGCGTCGGAGCGCCGGACGTCGGCGACGGCTGCGGCGCTGGCGTCGTCGGGGACGTGCCGGGAGTCGGGGCCGGGGACGTCCCGGTGGTCGGGGACGTGCCGGGGGTCGGGACCGGGACGGGCGTGCCCGAGGTCTGCGGCTTCGGCCCCCGCGGGCTGGGCTTGCGCTCCGCGGGCCCGCCACCCGGCAGCGATGCGTTCGACCCCGGAGAGGAGGTGGGCCCGCCGGCCCGCCCCGGGCCCGGCGAGGACTGGCCTCCGGGCGGTGCAGACCCGGGCGGCCCGGCCGCGGCGTGCCGCGCCCCGGAGCCGTACAGCACGGTCATCGCGATCAGGCTGGCCGCCACCGCGACCGCCGCGGTCAGCAGCACCCAGTAGGGCCACCGGCCTTCGGGAGCCCGCTGCAGGCCGGCGCCGCCGGCCAGCGCGGGAAGCAGCACCGGATGGTGCCCCGAGCGCCACCCGGCATCCGGCGCCGCGCGCAGGGCCTCCCGGATCGCCGCCAGCCGGGCGCCGGGCGGCAGCCCCGCGGACACGTATACGAACACGGTGCCGTTCTCGCGCCGGGCGAACGCCGTCATCCCCGGCGGCAGCCGCACCCGCTCGATACGGATCATGAACTCAGCCCCCCTCGGTGATCACATCCTGATCGCCTTGCCACCGCTCAGGTACTTCTGAATGCAGGCCCACATCAGGCCGGCCTCGCCGCCGTCGCAGTCCAGGACAACGATCACGTTCTGGCCGCCGGCGTCGAGGACGAGCGTGCTGCCGCCCTCACCCGGGCGGCGGGCGGCGGAGACCAGCGCGGCCGGCGGGCCGCCGGGCGGAGGCCGGTAGCGGGACGTCATACATGCAAGACGCCGAAACCCTGGCGGCAGGTTACTGACAAAGCGCCGCTGGGCGTCACACGAGAAAGTCGTACGACGCAGGTTAGAGGCCGAAGACGGCGACCGCGTTGCGGCCCAGGACCGCGGCCACCTGGGCCGCGCCGCAGCCCGCGTCGAGCAGGACCTTCTCCAGCGCACGGGCGTTACGCTCCACGCCCGGCACCCCCGGCCAGTCGGTGCCGAACACCATCTTGTCGGCGAGGCGGCGCAGCGACGGCCCGTAGTAGTCGGGCAGCCGCTGCGGCGGCAGGCCGGAAACCTCCAGCCAGACGTTCGGCCGCATCAGCGCCAGGAACGCAGCCTGGTCATACCACCAGCCCCGGCCGCCGTGCGCGAGCACCACGGTCAGGCCGGGGAAGTCGCGGAAGACGTCATCGAGCAGCGCGGGGTCGGCGTAGCTGTTGACCGACCCGGAAAACGTCGACGTGCCGCAGTGCACGATGACCGGGAGCTGGCGCTCCTCGGCCCAGGCGTAGGCCGGGTAGAGCATCCGGTCGCGGGCCTCGAACCCGCCGTGCACCGGGTGCACCTTCAGCGCGACCGCGCCCAGGCTGACCTGGCGGGCCAGTTCCCGCGCCGGGGGGTAGTGCAGGTGCGGGTTGATGTTGGCGACCGGCCGGAACCGCGCCGGGTTGAACTCGGCCAGCGGCAGCACGTCCTCGATCGGCTGGATTCCCGTGGTCTTCGGGCTGTACTCGGAGAACACGAGCACGTGGTCGGCGCCCTGCCGGGCGAAGTGGTCGTCGATCGCCTCCGGGCGCGGCACGCCGTCGCCGTCGAACAGGTCGCCGAGCCGGATCCCGCCGCCGAACGTGCGCACCCAGGCCTGCCAGTCCGCCGAGAGCGTGGACAGCCGGGCCACATGGGTGTGCGCGTCCACGAGCAGCTGACCGTCGATCACCCGGCGCGACCCCTTCATGTTGACGTGCTACAGCAATGTAGTGCACTCCGAGGCAAGCGCCCGTGCCCGCACAGCGTGGCAGGCCGCACCTCAACCGCATCGCTGGAACATTCATGCTGTTACAGGCGCATCGATGGAACATAGATGCTGTTTGGGGCTGCTGGCGCCCGGCCGGCGGCGGTGGCGGGTGTGGCTGGTGGTGCGGGTGTGGCGGGTGCGGAGACCGGAGTCGGCGGGCCCCGGAGGTAAGAGCGCCCGCGCCGGCGCTAAGCGCTTGCGCTGCGCCCGCCGGGGCTCGGCCAGGCGGTCCGGGCGGAGGGCGAACAGCACCGCGAGCATCGCGATCAGGTCGAGGGTCGCGATCACGCCGCCGATGTACGGCCCTGGCCCGCCGAGCCAGGCCAGGTAGCCGCAGAAAGACAGGACGATGATCAGCGCGCCCAGCGCCCGGGGCCTGCCGCTCTGCGCGAGCCGTTCCGGGACCTCGTACGGCGCCCGGTCGACGTAGTTGGCGGTCGCGGCCTTCTCCTGAGCGATCTTGAGCCACAGGTCGTAGAGCTCGGGAGCCTGCTCGCGCAGCATGATCGCCTGCTCGACCGACGGGGCCTCGACCGCGGGCTCAGGAGGCCTGGCGCTCCGGGCCAGGGGCTGATCGGCGCCTTCGGAGCCGTGCACGGGCGGCCGGGGAAACGCGGCCAGCGGGTCGTCGGGCCGCCCGGGGGGAGGTGTGCGGTCGCTGTCGGTCACTCGGGTAACGTCAGATCGCTCTGGTCGCGCGTGCGCCCCATGACCTCGCGATGCGCCGCCATGATCGTGTCCATGGCGGACCGGAACGGATCGGGTCGCGAGCCGATGGGCGGAGGCTCCGGCAGTTCCGGCCGCACGATGCGGACGATAGTCGCGCCGGTCAGGTCGAAGATCCCGGATAGGCCCATAGTGAACGACAGCACCCGGCGACCGGACCTGTCCGTCGGCATGAGGGAGGTGTGCCCGGACCGCCGCGCCCCAAACGCTGAGTGATTTAACCTTACATAACGTAACGAGCATGGCATGGCGGCCAGAAGCGCCGAGTCATCCTCGTCGTTCGGAAACCCAATAGGGGCCAGGCGGCGGGGCGGGTATCTTCGGGCCCAGCGGGAGACGCCATAGACTGCGGTGTTCCGATTCCCCAACCGACAGCGATTCCGACACAGAGGGCGCGATGGGCATGCGCTGGTCCCAGCTCCATATCCCCACCCTGCGGGAGGATCCCGCGGACGCCGACGCGGCGAGCCACCGGCTGCTGCTGCGCGCCGGGTTCATCCGCCAGCTCATGGCGGGCCACTACTGTCTGCTCCCGCTCGGCGTGCGGGTCCGGGCCAAGATCATGAGCGTGATCCGGGAGGAGATGAACCGGATCGGCGCGCAGGAATTCCTGCTGCCCAGCATGCAGCCGGCCTGGATCTGGGAGAAGAGCGGCCGGCTGGCGGTGATGGGCGAGGAGATGTTCCGGCTCAGGGACCGCAAGGGCGCCGAGGTGGTCCTGGGCATGACCCACGAGGAGATCTTCGCGCACCTCGCGGAGGAGCTGTCCTCCTACCGGGAGCTGCCGCAGTTCTGGTACCAGTTCCAGACCAAGTTCCGCGACGAGCCGCGGCCGAAGAGCGGGCTGCTGCGGGTGCGGGAGTTCACGATGAAGGACTCCTACAGCTTCGACATCGACGAGTCCGGGCTCGACGTCTCGTTCGAGAAGCACCGCGGCGCCTACGAGCGGATCTTCGCGCGGCTCGGCATTCCGGCGATCGCGGTCGAGGCCTCGAGCGGGAACATGGGCGGCAGGGACTCGGTCGAGTTCATGTGCCCGTCGGAGGCGGGGGAGGACATGGTCGCGCGTTGCGGCGACTGCGGCTACGCGGCCAACCTGGAGAAGGCAACGTCGGCGCTGCCGCCGGTCGAGGACGCGCCGGGCCCGGCGGCGCCCGAGCGGCTGGCGACCCCGGCCGCGCGCACGATCGAGGACCTGGCCCGGCAGTACGGCAAGCCGGCCGACCGGCAGATCAAGACGCTCGTCTACGTCATAGACGGCCAGCTCACCCTGGTGCTGCTGCGCGGCGACCACCCGCTCGCCGAGCAGAAGCTCGCCGACGCCGCCGGGGTCGGCGACGTCAGGCCGGCCCAGGCCGACGAGATCCGGGAGGCACTCGGCGCGTCGCCGGGCAGCCTCGGCGCGGTCGGGGTCACCGGCCTGCCGATCATCGCCGACCTGGCGCTGCATGGCCGGCGGGACATGACCACCGGGGCGAACGTCGACGACGTGCACCTGACCGGCGTCGACGTGGAGCGGGACATCCCCGTCGGCCGCTGGGCCGACCTGCGTGAGGTGCGCGCGGGCGAGCCCTGCCCGCAGTGCGGCACGCCACTGGAGATCATCCGGGCGATCGAGGTCGGCCACATCTTCAAGCTCGGCCGCAAGTACACCACCGCGCTGGGCGTCTCCGTGCTGGGCCCGGACGGCGCGGGCATCATCCCGATCATGGGCAGCTACGGCATCGGCGTGGAGCGGGCCATGGCCGTCATCGCCGAGGTCCATCACGACGATGTCGGCCTGACCTGGCCGGTCCAGGTGGCGCCGGCCGAGGTGACCGTCGTGCTGCTGTCCCCGCAGGACGAGGCCACGGCGGCGGCCGCCGAGTCGATCTACGTGCAGTTGCAGGCCGCCGGAGCCGACGTGCTCCTCGACGACCGGGACGAGCGGCCCGGGGTGAAGTACCGGGACGCCGAGCTGGTCGGGATTCCCTGCCGGGTCAGCGTGGGCCGCCGGGACCTGGCCGAGGGCACCGTGGAGATCACCAGCCGGGCCACGGGCGAGAAGGAGCGCGTGCCAGTGGAGCAGGCGGTCAGCTACGTGCAGGAGTTCCTGTCCGCGCGGCGGGCCTTAGCCGCAGCCGCAGGCGCCCCCTGACCCGCGGCGACGCGCCGTGCGGCGACGGCGGCGGCGAGATGCACCGGTCGGGAGCCGGCCCGGACCGGGCGCCAGGGGCGGCCACGAGCCTCTCGTTGTGGCTGGCCAATGCGCTCCAATCCTGCCTGCTGCCGGGCATCCGACCCCTCCCCCACGTCTCGCGCTGAGCTGCCGTCATATAAGACACGTCGAGCCCCCTGGTACGGACATGGTCTGGCGGTAACGAATGGATAACTATCTCCGGAAGCCAGTCGCGAACCCGGAGATTTATGCGGATCAGAGCCGCAACAGTGCTTGCCCGGGGGGACGACCCCCCCAAACCCCCCCGCTCAAAGACGCGACCAGGCCTGCGTCAGCACGCTGCGCAGGATCTGCTCCATCTCGTCGAAATGCTCCTGGCCGCAGGTCAGCGGCGGGGAGAGCTGGATGACCGGGTCGCCGCGGTCGTCGGCCCGGCAGATCAGGCCGGCGTCGAACAGGGCCGTGGACAGAAAGCCGCGCAACAGCCGCTCCGACTCCTCGTCGCTGAACGTCTGGCGGGTGGCCTTGTCCTTGACCAGCTCGATCCCGTAGAAGTACCCGTCGCCGCGGACGTCGCCCACGATCGGCAGGTCGCCGAGCTTCTCGAGCGTGGCGCGGAACCCTGCCTCGTGCGCCCGGACGTTGCCGAGGAGGTCCTCCTTCTCGAAGACGTCCAGGTTGGCGAGCGCGACCGCGCAGCTGACCGGGTGGCCGGCGAACGTGATCCCGTGCAGGAACGTGGCTGTTCCTTCGACGAACGGCTCCGTGAGCCGGTCGCTGACCAGCATCCCGCCGAGCGGGGCGTAGCCGGAGGTGACTCCCTTGGCGAACGTGATGATGTCGGGCTGGTAGCCGTACCGCTGCGCGCCGAAGTAGTACCCGAGCCTGCCGAACGCGCAGATCACCTCGTCGGAGACGAGCAGCACCCCGTACCGGTCGCAGATCTCGCGGACCCGCTGGAAGTAGCCGGGCGGCGGCGGGAAGCAGCCGCCGGAGTTCTGCACCGGCTCCAGGTACACGGCGGCGACCGACGCGGGGCCCTCGCGCAGGATCGCCCGCTCGATCTCGTCGGCCGCCCACCGGCCGAACGCCGTCGGGTCACCGGCCACGAAGGAGGGCGCCCGGTAGAAGTTCGTGTTGGGCACCCGCACCCCGCCGGGGGTCAGCGGCTCGAAGGGTTCCTTGATGGCCGGCAGGCCGGTGATCGCCAGCGCTCCCATCGAGGTGCCGTGGTAGGCGATGTCGCGGCTGATCACCTTGTAGCGGCCGGGCTCGCCGGTGATCTTGAAGTACTGCTTGGCCAGCTTCCAGGCCGACTCGACCGCCTCCGAGCCGCTGGTGGTGAAGAACACCTGGTTCAGGTCGCCGGGGGCCAGGTCGGCGAGCCGCTGCGCCAGCTCGACCGCGCGCGGATGCGCGTACGACCAGAGCGGGAAGTAGGCCAGCTCGCTGCCCTGCCGGGCGCCGGCCTCGGCGACCTCCCTGCGGCCGTGCCCGATCTGGCTGACGAACAGCCCCGACAGCCCGTCCAGGTAGCGCTTCCCGTTCTGGTCGAAGACGTACTGGCCCGAGCCGCGCACGATGACCGGCACCTCGCCGCGTCCGTACGAGGACATCCGGGTGAAGTGCAGCCAGAGGTTCTGCCTGGCCCGGTCCTGCGTCATCTGGTCCCCCAGCTGTAGGTCTGCTTGCGTAGCTTCAGGTACACGAACGTCTCGGTGGCCGTCACGCTCGGGATCGAGCGGACCCGGCTCAGGATCTCCAGCAGCTGGTCGTCGTCCTCGCACACGACTTCGATCAGCAGGTCGAACGAGCCCGCGATGATCACGACGTAGTCGATCTCGTCCATGGCCGCCAGCTGGTCGGCCACCCGCTCCAGGTCGCCGCTGCACCGGACCCCGATCATGGTCTGGCGGCGGAACCCCAGGGTCATGGGGTCGGTCACGGCCACGATCTGCATCGCGCCGCCGTCGATCAGGCGCTGGACCCGCTGGCGCACCGCGGCCTCGGACAGGCCGACCGCCTTCCCGATCGCCGCGTACGAGCGCCGGCCGTCCTGCTGCAGCTGTTCGATGATCTCCTTGGAGATGTCGTCGAGGAGAACGCGCGCCTGGCCGCTCCCGTTGCCGCGGTGCGCGGCCGACCCGGGGAGCCGGCCCCCAGGAACCCCCCGCAGGCCGCCGTCACCGCGCCGCCGGCCGCCGGGGGCCAGCGGCGTCCCAGGCGTATGCGCCATGCGATTGCCTCCTCCGCATGGCAATCCTGCCACGCTTACCGCCGCTGTCAACTGATTCCGCAGGTACTGCCAAGTTTAGCTACTGATTCGCTCGTGTGCAGTCCCCTGCGAACAGGACACGCGCTGACGCGACGCCGGCCGTGCACTAGCTGGCTCAGCCGTGGCAGGTGACCTCGGCGGGATCGGTGGTGAGCCGATGAGGCGCCCGCACCTCGGTCAGCGGCCGGCCGCAGCACGGCAGCTCCATGTCGTCCCCGAGCGGGCTCCGGTGCGTCACCGGCTGCACCCCGTGCGTCATGCGGTGGCGCCCGCTACGGCCTTTGCCTAACGGCTTGCCCCTGCCCTTGTGCGGGATGCGGGATCCCATGACTCGATCATAGGAGCGAGTACTCGAGGCAGGGTGGCGAACTACATTGATGACCATGAGCGGGACGCCTGGGCAGCTGCGCAGTTACCGCTGGTTCGGCGACGGGCTGCGCGCCGTCGGTCACCGGTCGCGGATGCGCCAGCTCGGGTTCGGGGCGGGCGAGCACCTCGGCAAGCCGCTCATCGCGATCCTGAACACCTGGGCCGAGATCAATCCCTGTCACATGCACCTGCGCGAGCGGGCCGAGCAGGTCCGGCGCGGGGTGTGGCAGGCCGGCGGCTTCCCGCTCGAGTTCCCCGTCGCCACGCTCTCGGAGACGTTCCAGAAGCCGACCCCGATGCTCTACCGCAACCTGCTCGCGATGGAGACCGAGGAGCTGCTGCGCTCCTACCCGATCGACGGCGCGGTGCTGATGGGCGGCTGCGACAAGACCACCCCCGCCCTGCTCATGGGCGCGGCCAGCGCCGGCATCCCCGCGATCTTCGTGCCGGCCGGGCCGATGCTGCGCGGTAATTTCCGCGGCACCCCGCTCGGCAGCGGCACCGACCTGTGGAAGTACTGGGACGAGTACCGGGCCGGGCAGATCGGCGACTGCGAGCTGGCCGAGCTCGAGGGCGGGATCGCCCGCTCGCCCGGGCACTGCATGACGATGGGCACCGCCTCCACCATGACGTCGGCCGCCGAGGCGCTCGGGATGGCGCTGCCGGGCGCGGCGTCGATCCCGGCCGTGGACTCCGCCCATCACCGGATGGCGGCCGCGGCCGGGGCGCGCGCGGTATCGCTGGTCCGCGAGGGCCTGACTCCCCGCGCGGTGATGACCCGCGCGGCGTTCGAGGACGCGGCGGCAGTGGTGCTCGCCCTCGCCGGCTCGACGAACGCGCTAATCCACCTGATCGCGATGGCGGGCCGCGCCGGGGTGGAGCTCAGCCTGGGGGACTTCGACGCGATCGGCGGCCGGGTCCCGGTGCTGGCCGACGTGCGGCCCGTGGGCCGGTACCTGATGGAGGACTTCTACTACGCGGGCGGCCTCCCGGCGCTGCTCCGCCAGCTCAGCTCAGTCCCTGGAGTGCTGCACCCGGACCGCCCGACGGTCGCCGGGCACGACTTCGCCGGGTACTACGCGGACGCGGTCACCCACGATCCCACTGTGATCCGGCCCCTGTCGGACCCGGTGGCGCCGCAGGCCGGCCTCGCCGTGCTGCGCGGCAACCTCGCCCCCGGCGGCGCGGTGATCAAGCACCTGGCCGCGGATC
>DASYXX010000064.1:0-7275 GCA_035934395.1 Streptosporangiaceae bacterium | reverse complement strand
TGGCTCGCTCGTCGTGTCCGCGTTCGTGACCGGGCAGTCCGCCACCGCCTGGCCGGCGGCGATCGCGCTGGCGATGTTCGGCGCCAACCGCGTGCTCGGCAACTGGCGCACGGTGCTGGTCTGCGCGGCCGGGCACGTGATAGGCACGCTGGTCAGCGAGGGGATCGTCGGCTACAGGCTGTCCCGCGGGCTGCTCCCGGCGCCGGACAGGTACCTCATCGACGTCGGCCCCTCGTACGTGGTCGTGTCCGCGATCGTCGTGGCCCTGCTGTATGGCTCGTGGCTGGCGCGCGGCGCGGCCGCGCTCGACCTCGCGGTGCTCGTCGGAGTGGGCCGCATCTTCGGCGGGCTGAGCCAGCTCAGCGTCCCGGCGGTCGGCCACGTGACCGCGATGATCGTCGCGGCGGTCGCCGGCAGCCTGCTGGTCTGGCGCCGGCGGGCCCGGGCGCGCACCTTCGCGTGCGCTCCGGGCGGAGCGGCGCGTAACTTGTGATCTATCAAACAACTGGCAAAAACATCCGGCAGTCGGGTCAGGCCGCGTCGGGCGGTCGGTTATCGTTCGGCAGGAAGTTCCTAGCGGGCGGGCATGAGAACACCGGGCATGAGAACACGATGAGCGGCACGACGGACCGGCGCCAGGGCGTCGGCGAGCAGCTGATCACGCGTCCGGTTCCGGCGGCGCCTGCCCGCGACCGGCTGGGCCAGCGCCTGGCGTGGCTGGCGGCAGCGGGCATCGTCTGCTCGATCCTGATCATGATCGCGGCCTCCGCCGTCCGCAACGCCTGGGAGCATCCCCGGATCCCCATGCCCGCGGGCGGCCCGCCGTGGGACCTGTCGACGCACGTGTCGCTGGCCCTGGTGAGCTGGGTCATGTGGGGGGCGGCGCTGCTGGCCGGCGCCAGCGTGGCCGCGGGGCTGGTCGCGCTGAGCCGTGGCGCGCGGCTTCCCGTGCGGCTGCTGCTGGGCGTCGGGATCGCCGCGACCGCGCTGTTCACCGTGCTGCCGCCGACCGGATCCACCGACGCGCTCGACTACGCCTCGTACGGCCGGATCGTGGTGCTCGGCCACAGCCCCTACGTGATGACCCCCGGGCAGCTTCGCCGTCTGGACGACCCCATCGGCCGCAACGAGCCCACCACCTGGGCCAGGCACGTGAGCGTCTACGGGCCGCTGGCGACCAGCGAGGAGTGGGCGGCCGCCGAGCTGGGCGGCACGTCCGTGGCCCGGATCACGTTCTGGCTGAAGCTCTGGGACTCGATCGCGTTCATCGCGGTGGTGCTCGCCCTCGAGCGGATGCTGCGCTCCGACCCTGCCCGGCGAGCCCGGGCGCACCTGCTCTGGACGGCCAACCCGCTGCTGCTGTGGGTGCTGGTCGCCCCCGGCCACCTCGAGCTGCTGGCTGCCGCCTTCGGCTTCCTCGGGCTCATGGTCCTGCGCAAGCGAGACCCGGACGAAGAGCCTGGAGCGCTCCGCGGGCTGGCCGCCGGGGCGCTGGTCGCGGCGTCGGCGGACATAAAGATCAACTACCTGCTGTTCGGCCTGGGGGTGGCCTGGGCCGCCCGGCGGTCCCGCGCCGCGCTGTTCGGCGCCGCGGCCAGCGGCCTGCTTGTGCTCGTGCCCTCGTACCTGGGGTTCGGCTCCGCCGCGGCCAGGGCGCTGATCGCGCGCAACTACCTGGCCTCCGTGGACAACTTCTACCAGCTGTTCGTGGGGTCACACGGACACTACGTGCCGGGCCAGTTCGCGCTGTCGGTGATGGTGTTCGCGGGCGTGGCGGCGCTGATGCTGTGGCGCCTCCCCGACGGCGCCCCCGCCCTGCCCGCCGTCTGGCCCGCGCTGGCGGTCGGCGTCGCCTGGGTGTTCACGTGGTCCTACCAGCTGCCGTGGTACGACTCGATGGTGATCTGCCTGCTCGCGGTGTACCCGGCCTCCCGGCTGGACTGGCTGGTGCTGGCCCGGGTGACGTTCCCCACGTTCGCGCTGATGCCGGGGAACGCCGGGTACCCGCGCGAGCACGTGCTGAACGTGATCACCGTCGACAGCCTGTACTACCTGGCTCCGGCGGTCCTGCTCGCCGCGCTGGTGGGCCTGATCGCGATCGGCCTTTCCGGCCGGTGGAAGATGGGCCCGCCGCTCACGCGGTATCCGCCCCTCGCCCCCGTTGTGCCATGAGAGCCCAGGCCACGAGCAGGCCCAGCAGCGCGATGCCCGTCAGGACGTACAGGTTTCCGGTGATCAGCTGCAGCCCGTGCCAGTGGTACTCGGCGTACCGCCTCCGGTCGCCGTGCCGGAAGTAGATCAGCGGGTTGGTGAGCGGCGGTATCCAGATCAGCCCCTCGCGGTAGCCGCCGGTATTACTGCGCAGGCTCCAGAGGAACCCCGGCCAGGCCCAGAACACGAGAACGATTCCGGCAGCCAGGCCTGCCGCGGCCCACCGGACCACCGCGCGCCGGGCCCGCACCGCGTAGACCACGGCGACGACCGTCCCCGGTATGATCCACACCCAGTGGTGATCCCAGCTGATCGGCGAGGCCAGCAGCCCGGTCAGCGCGCAGGTCAGCAGCCCGACCATGCGGTGCCCGGCCCGGTCGAGCACGGCCGCGCAGATCAGCCCGGCGACCAGGGTCAGCGCCGCGACCACCAGCCACACGGGCTGCGCGCCCGCGACGCTGCCGGTGAGCCGGGTGATGATCGCGCGCAGCGACTGATTCCCCTCCCAGCCGACGAACCCCGTCCGCCCGCCCTTGGCGAACAGCCCGCCCAGCCAGAACTTGTGCGAATCGCGCGGCAGCAGGCCGAAGCCCAGCAGGACCGTGGCGGCGAAGACCCCGGACGCGACCGCGGCCTGCCGGAACCTGCGGGTCAGCAGCAGGTACAGGATGAAGATCCCCGGCACCAGCTTGATGCCGGCCGCGACGCCGATGCCCGCGCCCTTCCACCACCGCCGGTCCGGCTGGACCTGATCCCAGATGACCAACGCCATGAGCACGAGCTCGATCTGGCCGAGGAACAGCGTGCGCTGCACAGGCTCGGTCCAGAACAGCGCCCCGGCCAGCAGCAGCGTCGCGCCCAGCCGGGCCAGCCCGCGCCGGTACCCGAGCCCGCCCAGTGTCATCCAGATCGTCGCCAGCAGCGCCGCGATGTTCACGCCGATCGCGATCTGCCACAGGGTCCAGTACCTCGGGATCGTCAGCACCGTGAACACCAGCGCGGCGAACGGCGGGTAGGTGAACGGCAGGCCCTCGAACCCCGGCCAGTCGTACAGCGGCGACGCCCGGTGCGGATGGTAGAAGTTCAGGTGCCGGACGATGAGCCCCCCGTCGCGGTACACCTGCAGGTCGACCGGATCGACCCACCGGGGCAGATCATGGGTCGCGGCATGGGTCGCGGCGTAGACGATGTACACGGCCAGGGCCGCGCAGAACGCGACGAGGCCGACGGCGAGCAACAGCCAGGCACCGCCCCGGCGCCGGGCGGGCGCGACCGCGTCCGCCCGGAGGGTAGCTGGCTCGCTGGCGGTGGTCATAGCGCTCCCAGGTCCGTCGGGTGAGCCTACCCGAGCACGATATCCGTAACCGCTACCCAGCTCAGGGCCATTCATCACGATCATTCGGAACAGGCGCAAAGGGACACGGCGTATCGCTCCGGCCCGCCCGGGTCTGCGACCCTCTCGCCCCAGATGCCGCTATCGTAGGGGCCCGGGAAGGCGGCTACCGCGCCGACCTGGCCTTCGCGGTGCTGGTCGAGGGCGGCGGCGCCGGGGCCAACAGCGCCGGGCCGGTCGCGAACGCTTTCCTGCGCAACCCGTGATCCCCGGACGCGCGCGTCCGCAGTCGCTACAGTGTGTCGGTATGTCAGGTCAGGCCACGCTCACGTGCGAGGACCCGCTTTCGGCCGATCCCAGGCGCGCGGCCGCCTAGGACGCAGTCCGCGACCTGCGGGCGGCCCGCCGCGGCCGGGATTGGGGGATCCCATGGGGTTCGCAGCCCTTATCACCTGGTTCGTCGCTATACTCGCCGGGCTGTACATGCTGGCCGTGTGGCTGATCGAGAACGACATCACCAGCCGTGTCGCCCCGAGCCGGCTGCCCGCGCCAGTCATCTTCAGCCACCTGTTCCTGGCCGCGACCGGCTTCACCCTCTGGGTGGGCTACCTGATCATGCACCGCAAGACGCTGGCCTGGGCCGCGGTCGCCGTCCTGCTGGGAATCGCGGCGCTCGGCCTGACCATGTTCCTGCGCTGGATCCCGGTGTACTACGGGTCACCGGACTCACCCGGGCCCCCAGCCTCTTCCCTCGCCGCGGTCGGCGATGCCCCGGCCGAGGGGCACTTCCCGGTGATCCTGGTCTATTGCCACGGCCTGCTGGCCGTGACCACGCTCATCTTGGTGCTGCTCGACACGCTGGGACTCGGAAGCTAGCAGCGACTCGAGCTGGATCCGCTGGACGGCCACATCGTGACCGGGCAGGTCGTGGGTCTCGGCATCGGCGGGCGGGAACCCGAGCCCCAGCAGCGTCAGCGCCCAGCGGAGCTCCTCGATGAGGATCCCCTCCCCCGGGATCAGGTCCACGTTGGCCTTCGACCCGACCGGCCGGCCCCCGCAGGCCGGGTCGGAGAGGGTGACGTGCACGCCCATCGAGGGACTTCCGTCGACGCCGATCAGGACCACCGGCCGCCCTTGCCGGGTGTGGACGGCGATCCTCGCGGCGATCGTGTCGGCCAGTTTGCGACAGTGCCTCCGGTAGCCGACCGTGTCGAGCTGCTCGCGCACCATCCACCAGCGGCTGAGGCCGGCGAAGGCGAGCTCGGGACACGGCATCTGCTCGATGCGCCAGCCCTGGACACGGAGCGCCTCCACCACCGGGGCCGAGATCCCCGCGCAGTAGGCGCCTTCGCCCGCCCTTGAGTTCTGGTTCAGCAGGCAGTGCGCGACGAACGCCACGCCGCGGCAGCCGGGAGCCCCGCCGTTGGTGACGTCCGGCGCCTCGGCCTGGTGCGCCTCGAGCTCCGGCGCCTCGAGGTCTTCGGCGACTGGCGCGGCGAACAGGGGGAAGGGCAGCGGCTGAGGCCGGGCCGCCGACACGGATTCCGGCAACGGGCGCTCGGTAAGCGATCCCGCTTCGGCCTCCCGCCGCGGAGCGAGTCCCGTGAGCAGCGCCAGCCCCAGGGGCGACGACCCTCCGTCAGCCGGAGCAAGCGCCGTGATGAGATCCGGCTCGGGCCGATACCGCCCCCGCATCCGATCAGGCGCCGCCCGCGCACCGGCGCGGCGGGCGGGACGCGGGAACAGTATGAGAGCGCTGATAAGGGCGCAAATGGCGGCTACGTACGACGGGAAGGCGTAACTGGCGAACGTGGCGGATGCCCAGTGCCGGACGGTCAGCAGCGTTATGACGGCCCCGGCACCGCTGGCCAGGTACGTCCACGGGCTTTCCGACTCAGGGCGCGCATACGACTTCAGCACCGTCGGCAAGGCAGCGAATGCGTCTGCCGCGATGCTAAGGGCAATGGCCGCATCTCCCCGCCCGCTCATCACCCATGCGGCGACCGCGGCGCCAGACAGGCCCCCGCAGACAACATCTAGGCGGGCGAGCTTCCAGTAACACCTGCGGTTCGCGAACGAGACCAGCAGGACCAGCAACGGGCCGAGACCGAGCGTAAAGGTCACCAGGGCTATCTGCATATTCGTGCCCTGCATGATCTCGGCCGCGAACGCTATCAGGGGGGCGGATGCCCACAGCGCCCATGACACCCTGTTCGGTTCCGCCCGGCCGCGAGTCATGGCCCAGATGTACGAGACGAACCCCGCCAGGGGCAGTGCCGCGCCCAGGACGGCGAAGCGCTGGCTGATCAGCACGCGATCCTGCCCGCTAGCGCCGTCGCGGAGCTGTTCAGCGCCGATGCGAGCCGGCCGATCACCGTGCCCGGCCGGTTCAGCGAGACCCGGATCCTGGTCTCCGGCACCGCCCGCTGCCCGCCGGGAAACCAGGACAGCGGCACCACCAGCGTGGCGTACCGGTCGGCCAGCAGGCGGGCATACGATACGTCGTCCAGCCCGAGCCCGGCCGCGTCGATCAGGGCAAAGCAGCCGGCACCCAGGGAAGGCACCGCCAGCGGCTGGGCGACCTCGTCCCGCAGGTAAGCGTAGGCGGATCCGACCTGGGCGTTGAGCTGGTGCAGGTAGGGCAGGAACCGGCTGTCCGACAGGATCGAGGCCACCACGGCCAGGTCGTACTGGCTGTGCTGAAAGAACCACGCGCTCGTCGCCGCCTCCAGCCGCTCCCGCCATTGCGGCGGGTAAATCAGCGCCCCGAACTTGCCGCCGTTCAGGCCGAGGATCTTGCTCGTGTCTCCAAGCGCGATCCAGGACAGGCCCCTGCTGCTGGCCATCGTCGGCACGACCGGTATCTGCCGGCCGAACGGGTTCACCGCCGCCAGGCAGTAGTCCGCCAGCAACGTCAGGTCCCGCTGTTTGCACACGGCGATGAGGCGCTCCATGACAGCGGGCGGGGTGACAACGCCCAGCGGGTTATCCGGGCAGACGATCACGACCGCCCTGCTGCGGGCCGTGCACGCGGCCAGGACGCTGTCAGGATCAGGGTTGCCGTCCCCGTCCCGCCTGGCGTAGACCACGCGTGCGCCGAACGCGGCCAGCAGGCGCGGGTAGCTGTCGTAGGAGGTGTCGATCAAGATGAACTCGTCGCCCGGCGACCGTGTCAGTGCCTGCGCGGCTATGGCGAACGCCATGGTGCAGGACGGGACGAGGCTGATGTTGCCGCAGCCGAAGAACCTGGCGAACCAGTCGCAGATGACACTCGCGTACTCTCCAGGCGGCACGTTCAGGAAGTCGGCGGGAGGATGCAGCTGATAGTCGGTCATCCACGGTGGACTGAGGCCTTCCGGATAGCCCGAGGTGACGTTCAGCGCGGTACCGGGATCCAGGTAGGCGTTCCGCTCGAGCAGCGTCATCAAGGACGCACTGCTCCTCACCGTCTACGCACCCGCATGACAAGGCGCCCTTCACTAGCTCGCCAGTCAGCGGCTGACCGCCGCGACCTGCGCTATGAGCGTGCGCCACCCACCCGGACGGTTCGATTGCAGCCCGCTTGACGCCTGTGTTGCAGTGGCATGGGGATGGCGTGCTCCACCAGCGAGATCAGGGTCGACTTGGTCGACCGGCGCTCCCGCGCGTCGCACTGGATCACCGGCACGTGCGGGCTGACCGACAGGGCATCCTGCACATCACCGACCGCGTGCGGGAAGTCGCCGTGGAAC
>DASYXX010000048.1:0-3773 GCA_035934395.1 Streptosporangiaceae bacterium | reverse complement strand
CTGCCAGCGAGGCTCGCTCGCGCTTGTTCCCCCTCATCCAGCAGGTTAACGACGATCACGTGCCGGTGCGGATCAGCTCCAGGGGCGGGGATGCCGTGCTGATGTCCGCCGCGGACTTCGACTCCTGGCAGGAGACTATTTACCTGCTGCGGTCTCCCGCCAACGCCAGGCGGCTTATGGAAGCCGTCGCCCGGGACAAGTCACATCAGGCCACCGTTGTTAAGACCATGGAGGAGCTCCAGGCCCTGGCGGGCGAGTAGTGCGAAGCATCCACTTCGACCCCGATGCCTGGGAGGACTTCGTGTACTGGCTGGGCGCAGACAGGAAGATGGCTATACGGATCACCCGCCTGATCGGGGAGGTCCAGCGCGATCCGTTCACTGGGATAGGCAAACCTGAGCCCCTGAAGGGCGACCTATCGGGCTACTGGTCCCGCCGCATCGACGACGAGCACCGGCTGGTGTACCGGGCCGACGATAAAGAGGTGAAGATCCTCAAGGCTCGTTATCACTACAGCGACTGACCTGACCCCGCCTATGCTTGCGCGGGTGGGTGCGGCGCATGACTCGCCGGCCGGGCGGGAGTACCGCATCGGCGAGCTCGCGCGTGAGGCCGGCATCACGGTCCGCACGTTGCGTTACTACCAGGAGCGCAAGCTCCTGCCGCCGCCGCGGCGCGAGGGCAGGATCGGCTGGTACTCGGAAGCTCACCTGGCCCGGCTGCGGGTGATCGGCCAGCTGCTGGATCGCGGCCATACGCTCGGCGGGGCCGCCGAGCTGCTCTCGGCGTGGGCAGGGGGTTACGACCTGGCCGAGCTGCTCGGCTTCGAGCGGGCGATGACGGCCCCGTGGGCGGATGCGGCAACGGAGCAGCTGACCGTGGCCGACGCTGCGGCGCTGCTCGGGGACGAGCTCACGCCCGAGTTGCTCGACGAAGCGGTTCGCCTGGGCTACATCGAGGTTGACAGCAACGGCACCCTCAACGTGAGCAAGCGGCTCCTGGACACTACGGCGGCGCTCGTGCGCGAGGGCATCCCGCTGCCCGCGATCCTGGCCGCGGGCCGGGAGCTGCAGGCGGGCCTCGACGCGATGGCGTCGTTGTTCGTGGATCTTGTCGTCAGCCACGTCGTCGCCCGTCCCGGCGGGGGGCCGCCGCCACGTGAGGTCGCGCGGCTCGCCGAGACGATCAGGCGGCTGCGCCCCGTCGCCAGGGCCGTGATCGACGAGGAGTTCGCGCGGGCCATGGACCGGCGCGCCCGGGACACCTCCAGCGAGTTCCTGCGGCTGCTCACGGCTGAAGATCGCGGCCGGGATCCCGGAGCACCCGGCGGGACCGATGCACCCGGCGGGCGGGCCGGGGCGGAGTAGGCCCTGTCCTGCCCGGCCGCGGCTGGGTGGCGTTATGATAAATAATAATGCCAGTGATTACTGGCATGGTTCTCCTGGCCAGGTTGCGGGCGCCGGGAGAGCGGGCGGCGGGAGACATCACGTGAGACGAACCCGGGATCTGGCCGACCAGGTCGTGGTGGTCACCGGCGCGGTGCGCGGGATCGCCGGGCGCGCGCCACGGGTGTACGGACAGCGCTGGCTGCCGCCGGTCCAGCTGGCCAGGGGGATCATCCCGCCGATCGTCGCGAGGCTCGCGGCGCGCGCGGTGCCGGAGATCGAGTCGCGGTGGCTGGCAGCAGGCAGCGACACCCCGGCGAGTCGGCGCCGGCGGTGCGGCCGACGCGAGGGCGCGGGCCCGTCCCGCGCCAGCTGAGGAGGCACAACGATGAGCCCGCCGGGCAACGATCCCGCGATCATCATCATCGGTTCCGGGTTCGCCGGCCTCTGCATGGCGATCCGGCTGAAGCAGGCCGGCTTCCACGACTTCGTGATCCTGGAGAAGGACGACGACCTGGGCGGGACGTGGCGGGACAACGCCTACCCCGGCTGCGCGTGCGACGTGCCGTCGCACATGTACTCGTTCTCGTTCGAGCTCAACCCGGACTGGTCCCGGATGTTCGCGCCGCGGCAGGAGATCTGGGCGTACCTGCGGCGATGTGCCGAGAAGCACGGGGTTACCGCGCACATCCGCTATCGCTGCGCGGTCGAGAGCATGGAATGGGACGACGCGGCGGGGCGGTGGCGCGCCGCGACCGCGAGCGGCGAGACGTACACAGCCCGCGCGATCGTGTCCGCCATGGGAGCACTGCACGTCCCGTCGATCCCGGAGATCCCGGGCGCCGACGGGTTCGCCGGCCCGGCCTTCCACTCGGCACAGTGGGACCGGTCCTGCGATCTGTCGGGCAAGCGGGTCGCGGTCATCGGGACCGGTGCGTCGGCGATTCAGTTCGTCCCCGAGATCGCACGGCAGGCCGGGCGGGTCCACGTGTTCCAGCGGACGCCGCCGTGGATCCATCCCCGGCCCGACTTCGAGATCCGGCCCGCGGTCCGCGCCGCGTTCGCCGCGGCGCCGCCGGTGATGCGGGCGTTCCGGGACGGGATCTACTGGCTGCTCGAGGCGCGCGGGGCCGGGTTCGCGGCCCACCCGAGGCTGATGGCGCCGCTGCAGCGCGTGGCCGAACGTCATATCGGACGCCAGATCGCCGACCCGGCGCTGCGGGCCAAGGTCACGCCCGACTACACGATCGGCTGCAAGCGGATCCTGCTGTCGTCCGACTACTATCCCGCCCTCACCAGGCCGAACGTCGAGCTGGTCACCGAGCCCATCGCCAGGATCACCGAGACCGGCCTGGTCTGCGCGGACGGCACCGACCGCGACGTCGACGTGATTATCTACGGCACCGGCTTCAAGACCGTGGAGGCGATCGCCGAGCTCACCGTGGCCGGGCGCGACGGCGTCAAGCTCCAGGACGCGTGGCGCGGCGGCGTTGAGGCCTACAACGGCATAGCCGTGCCCGGCTTCCCGAACTTCTTCCTGCTGCTCGGCCCGAACACCGGGCTCGGGCACAACTCGGTCGTTTTCATGATCGAATGCCAGGTCCGGCACGTGCTGAGCTGCCTGCGGCTGCTGGCGCGGGAGAAAGCGGACACGATCGAGGTGAGCGCGCCCGCGCTGCGCCGGTTCAGCGACGGCATCCAGCGCCGCCTGCGCCGCGCCGTGTGGAGCCAGGGCGGCTGCACGAGCTGGTACCTGGACGCCGACGGCGTCAACCGCGCCCTGTGGCCGGGGTTCAGCTTCGAGTACTGGGCGCGCACCCGGCGCGCCCGCGCGGCCGATTACGCGATCCGCTGAGGATCCGCGGGCGTCTCGGCGGCCGCCCAGACGCGGTCGAGGAACTCGGCGATCTCGGCGGTCAGACGGGCGGGATGGAGAAACAGCTCAGCAAACGTGTGCGTGCGGATGAACCTGGCGTCCTGGAGCTGCCGTGCGAGCTTCCTGGCATCACTCAGTGAGTGGATGAGGTCGATTCCGTGCCCCAGCACCAGCGCCGGTGCGGTGATGGACCGGCGCTCCTCGATGGTCGGAGCGACGGGGCCCACGAGGAGGCCGTGCAGCACGGCGGCGATCTCGTCGGGGTCCGACCTGGCCGGGCTGATGAACGAGTCGAGCGGCCCGAACCCGGACAGCGGCAGGCGCGACGCGGCCGAGGAGACCAGCCGCATCGCGGTTCTGGCGTAGTGGACCCACAGCAGCAGCGGCAGGAACGTCAGGGCTGCCGCGGGGACGGCCGACTCGAGCACCGGCATTTCCAGGACCAGGCCGCGGACGCGCCCGGGTGCCTGCACCGCGGTGATCAGGCTCACGTTGGTGCCCAGCGAGACGCC
>DASYXX010000025.1:0-12067 GCA_035934395.1 Streptosporangiaceae bacterium | reverse complement strand
GACGCCGGAGGGCGATCGCCGTGGGGGGCCGGGGGATCGCCTAGGGACTCGGCCGAAGTTGCGCACCGAGGCACCGACGGCGCGCGCATCGCGCTCGACGACGGCCACGCTGAGGTCGCGGGCGCAGCGGACCAGCCGCGGGGCGCGGCCAGTCGACGGGGAGGACGGCGTTCCGGTCGGCCGCCGCGCCGGCGCCGGCACCGCCGTCGGCGGTGATCCGGTCGCGGACCTGCCAGTCGTTCGCGGCGAGCTCGCGGGCCAGCGCCGCCAGCGCGGCCGGGCCGGCCGGGTCCTCGGCCGCGAGGTAGCTGGCCGGCGCGGCGCTGTCGATCACCGTGCAGCCGATGGCCAGGCCGGAATCGGTCTCCAGCAGCTCGATGATCCGCGCCTGCTGCGGCCAGTCGATGTGCGATGCCGTGGTCACCTGCCAGAACCCGCCCGGGGCGCCGTCCTCGACGACCGCGCGGATCGCGTGCACGTGGGTGTGCCCGTTCACCCAGCCCACCACGGACGGGTGGGCGAGCAGCACGTCGCGCAGCTCGGGGCCCAGGATGCGGCGGCCCGCTCCGGGCGGGCGCCGGTCGTTGACCATCGTCTCCAGCGAGTGGTGGCTGAACAGCAGCACCGGCCGGGCCGCGCACGCGCGCAGCTCCGCCACCAGCCAGCCGAGCTGCCCCAGGTCGAGCGAGCCCTGCCAGCCGCCGTGCTGGTTCACCGTGTCCAGCACGAGGCACCGCACGACGCCGTGGTCGAAGCCGTAGTAGGCCGTGCCCTCGTCGGCGTTGCGGCGGGTGTAGCCGTGCCCGGCCGGCCGTCCCGACGTGCGGAAGTGCTCTCGCACGTGGTCCGCGCGGGTCACCGGCGCGCGCGCCGGGTCGGGCGTGATCCCGATCCGGGCCCCGCTGGCCAGCTCCAGCAGCGCATCGACCTGGGCGGCATCGAACCGGCGCAGCGCCGTGACCGGATCGATGTCGGTCGGCGGGGTCACGAACTTAACCGAGCCGACCGGGAAGTCGCGCAGCCAGCCGGCGGCCGGGATGGTCCCCTGGAGCATGTTGTCGTGGTTGCCGTGCACCGCGTACCAGGGCAGGCCGAGCCCGGTGGCCGGGAACGGGCGGCGTACCGCAGCCAGCACCCCGGGCACTTTGGGGAACCCGTACTGGCTCGTCGGCAGGTCCGGGCCGCCGCCGTCGGGGTGCCAGTACCGCTCGTCCTCGACGCCGGGCCCGGCGACCCCCTCGTACCGCTCCGGGTCGCCGGAATCCGGGCGCACCCGGCCGCCATCGAGCAGGTCGATGTAGGCACGCAGCTCGTTGCGCTGGCAGTTGTCGGTTGCGTCACCGGTCACGACCGCCAGGTCGATCGGGGCGCCGGACAGCGGCGCCGACCGTGTCTCCCGCACCGCGCGGACCATGGCCTCGGCCACCTGGTAGGTGAACAGCTCCTGGGCGCGATAGCTCCCCACGATGCCCACGGCCGCGCGTATCGGAGAGTCCGGGTCGGAGTAGCGGTCGAGCAGTTCGGCCCGTCCAGGAGACTGGTGATCCATCACGTGGGTGTCGGACAGCTGGGCGATGACCAGCAGTGGCCGGGCAGACCGGCGCCAGCCAGCGGGCAGGCCGACGCGCGCTAGGTCCTCCCGGACCGCGTGTTCCTCCCCGTCTGCCGCGACAAGCCCGCGGTAGCCCCCGGCCCCCACCTCGCCCGGAACCAGGCGTCGGCGCGCCGTGGTCACGGGCCCCGCGGCCTCCAGCTGCGCGGTCACTGGTGCATCATCGCCGGAAAACGTGACAGAAAGATGTCTCCAATTCGGACGTCACCCATCTTGATGCGTAAATGCCGCCGTCCTGCTCAGCCGTGCTGAGCGGAGGTGCGGTCGCCCGGCCCGCTACAGGCGCCAGCTGACCGCGCTGAGCGCGTTGACGTCCGCCTCGCTGCCGTCGAGCCGCACCCGGGCCGCGGCGGTCCGGCCGAGCGCCCACAGAGTGAGCTCGGCGGGCGGCCCGGTGACGGTCACCACGGGGGTAAGGGCCTTGGCGGTGATCCGGACCCGGCTCATGCCGCCCCGCTCGGAGTCCGGCCCGTCGTCACGGGCAAGCTCGACGCCGACGGGCGCCTTCCTGAGCAGGAACCTGGCCATGCCGAGCCGCTGCCAGAGCACGTCGGCCAGGCCCCGGCCCAGCTCGCGCGGCTCCCAGCCGGGCTGCGCCCGGCGCACGTCCTCGTGGTGGACGAAGTACTCCACCAGGTTGATCCGCTCGTCCATGCCGGGCAGCCCGAACACCGACAGCCGCGGCGGCCCGTTCCTTATCATCTCCACCAGGCGGGGATACGGAGTCCGCTCGGCCAGCTTGCGCTGGACCCTGCGGGTGTACCCGGCCAGCGGACCCCCGAGGATGCCTGCCCCGGCGTCGGGCCGGTGCTCCCTGAGCACCAGGTGCGCGGCGAGATCGCGGGTGTCCCACCCCTCGCACAGCGTCGGCTCCCGGGGACCAGCGCTGTCGAGCAGGGCGCATAGGGCAAGGCGCTCATCCCGGGCATACCTCATCGTGTGATGGTAAGCCACCGGTCGCGGGCTGGGAATGGCCGACGAGCACGGCGTCCACCCGGCTTAAGCTGGCCACCATGACTGCGGGCAGGCTCTCGGCTTCACCGGGCCGGCAGGCGCGCCGGGAGCTGCTCCTGGTGCTGCTGCTCGGCGCGGCCGGAGCGGGCCTCGTGCTGCTCGTGATGCGACAGGGCTGGGCCAGGGTCGAGACGGCCGCGCCCAGGCCGCTTCCGGCCAGCGTCGTGACGGTCTCGGGCCAGGCGCTGGTGCCCGCGGCGAGCGCGCTGGCCCTGGCCGCGCTGGCCGGCCTCGCGGCCGTCCTGGCCACCCGGCGGACGCTGCGCCGCATCGCCGGAGTCCTGCTGGCCGGGTTCGGCGCGGGGATAGCCGCCGCGGTGATCGCCGGGATCTCGGCCGCCGACGTGCTGGCGGCCGCGTCGGTCGCGGCCGGAGCCCAGGACGGCTCGGCAGCCGGGTCGACCACCGGGAGCACCGCCGCCGGCGCGGCGGGAACGCCCCTGTCCGGGCTGCCAGGGCACGTGGCCTTCGTCAGCCTTCCCTGGCGCGGGGCCGCCGTCGCCGGCGCGCTGGCCGTGATCGCCGCCGGCGTACTGGTGGCCTGGCGCGCCGAGCGGCTGCCGGTCATGTCCAGCCGGTTCGACCGGCCCGCCTCGGCCGCGGCCGGCGGGCCGGCGGTCCCGGCGGGGGACCGCGGCCGCCGGAGCGCGGACTCCGCGTCGATGTGGGAGTCGCTGAGCAGGGGCGAGGACCCCACGGGCGGGGACTGGCCGGGGGATTGAGCGAGCGGGAGGCAGGGTGACCCGCGAGCGCGGGCGGGAGGGCGAGGGCGGGAGGGCGAGGGCGGGAGGGCGGGGAAGGACAGTGAGCGGCCCCCAGGCGGGGGCGACGATGACGCTCTCGCTACGATCGGGGACGCAAGGCATCCCACCCGAGGGGGCGGCATTTCCGCGTGAGCGTGCTCGACGAGATCCTCGAGGGAGTACGTGCTGACCTCGTGGCGCAGCAGCGGGATGTCCCGCTCGAGCGCCTGAAGGCGGCGGCGGCGCGGGCACCGTCGCCCCGTAACGTCCTGGCCGCGCTCAAGGGCGAGGATGTGGCGGTGATCGCCGAGGTCAAGCGGGCCAGCCCGTCCAAGGGCGCGCTGGCCGCGATCGCCGATCCCGCGGCGCTGGCCATGGACTACGAGGCCGGCGGGGCCCGCGTGATCAGCGTCCTGACCCAGGCGCGGCGGTTCGGCGGCAGCCTGGAGGACCTGGTGGCGGTGCGCGACGCGGTGCGGGTGCCGGTGCTGCGCAAGGACTTCGTGATCAGCTCGTACCAGCTCTGGGAGGCCCGCGCCCACGGGGCCGACATGGTGCTGCTGATCGTGGCGGCGCTGCCGCAGAACGCCCTGGTCTCCCTGGTGGAGCGGGCGGTATCGATCGGCCTGGTCCCGCTCGTCGAGGTGCACACCGACAGCGAGCTTGACCGCGCGCTCGAGGCCGGGGCCAGGGTCATCGGCGTCAACGCGCGGAACCTGGCCACCCTCGAGGTCGACCGCAGCGTGTTCGCGCGGCTCGCCCCGCGCGTCCCCGACGGGATAATCAAGATCGCCGAGTCGGGGATCCGCGGCCCGCACGATCTGCTCGCCTACGCGGCCGCGGGCGCCGATGCCGTGCTGGTCGGCGAGAGCCTGGTCACCGGCAAGGACCCGCGGTCGGCCGTGGCCGACCTGGTGACCGCCGGCTCGCACCCCGCGCTGCGCGGGGACCGGGGATGAGCGCGCCCGCTCCCACCGTCCCCGACGCGACCGGGCACTTCGGGCGTTATGGCGGGAGGCTCGCGCCCGAGGCGCTGATGTCGGCCCTGGACGAGCTGACCACCGCCTACCTCTCCGCCAGGGACGATGCGGCATTCCAGGCCCGGCTCGCCGCCCTGCTGCGCGACTACGCCGGCCGGCCGACGCCGCTGACCGAGGTGCCGCGGTTCGCCGCCGGGGCGGGCGGCGGCAGGGTGTTCCTGAAGCGCGAGGACCTGGCCCACACCGGCTCTCATAAGATCAATAACGTCCTCGGCCAGGCGCTGCTGACCAGGAGGATGGGCAAGACCCGGGTGATCGCCGAGACCGGCGCGGGCCAGCACGGCGTGGCCACGGCGACCGCGTGCGCGCTGCTCGGTCTCGACTGCACGGTGTACATGGGCGAGGAGGACACCAGGCGGCAGGCGCTGAACGTGGTGCGGATGCGCATGCTCGGCGCCGAGGTGATCCCGGTGACCACCGGCAGCCGGACGCTGAAGGACGCGATCAACGAGGCGTTCCGTGACTGGGTCACGACCGTCGACACCACCCACTACTGCATCGGCTCGGTCATGGGCCCGCACCCGTTTCCCGTCATGGTGCGTGATTTCCAGCGCGTGATCGGCGTCGAGGCGCGCGAGCAGATCCTGGCCGCGGCCGGGCGGCTTCCCGACGCGGTGATCGCGTGCGTCGGCGGCGGGTCCAACGCGATGGGGATCTTCCACGCGTTCATCCCGGACGACGGCGTCGCCCTGATCGGCTGCGAGGCCGGCGGAGACGGGCTGGCCAGCGGCCGCCACGCCGCGACCGTGGCCGGCGGATCCGCCGGGGTGATCCACGGCATGCGCACCTACCTGCTCCAGGACTCCGACGGCCAGACCTGCGAGACCCACTCGGTGTCCGCGGGCCTCGACTACCCGGGCGTGGGGCCCGAGCACGCGTGGCTGCACGACACCGGCCGGGCCAGCTACCGCGCGGTCACCGACGCGGAGGCCATGGACGCGTTCGCCGTGCTGTGCCGCACCGAGGGGATCATCCCGGCCATCGAGTCCGCGCACGCGCTGGCCGGGGCGCTGCAGGCCGGCCCGGAGCTGGGCGCGGGCGCGGTGCTGCTGGTGAACCTATCCGGCCGCGGCGACAAGGACATGGACATCGCCGCCCGCTGGTTCGGGCACGTCCAGTGACCGGATCAGCGGCAAGCACGGTCTCGGCCGCGTTCGAGAAGGCCCGGGGCGAGGGCCGGGCGGCGCTCGTGGGGTACCTGCCCGCGGGCTTTCCCTCCGTGCCCGGGGCGATCGCGGCGGCCACGGCCATGGCCGGGGCGGGGGCCGACATCGTGGAGATCGGCCTGCCGTACTCCGACCCGCTGCTGGACGGCCCGGTCATCCAGGAGGCCACCCACCGCGCGCTCGCCGGCGGCGCCCGGGTCGCCGACGTGCTGCGCACCGTCGAGGCGGTGGCCGCCACCGGCGTGCCGGTCCTGCTCATGACGTACTGGAACCCGGTCGACCACTACGGCGTGGCCGCGTTCGCCCGGGACCTGGCCGCCGCCGGGGGCAGCGGGCTGATCACCCCGGACCTGACGCCGGAGGAGGCCGGGCCGTGGCTGGAGGCGGCGGCGGCCCGCGCGCTCGACCCGGTCTTCCTGGTCGCGCCGAGCTCGTCCGCCGAGCGCATCAAGCTGATCACGTCGGTCTGCGGCGGGTTCGTGTACGCGGCCTCGATCATGGGCACGACGGGCGCCCGCGACGCCGTCGGCAGCCAGGCCGCCGGGCTGGTCCGCCGGGTCAGGGAGTGCACCAGCCTGCCCGTCGCGGTCGGGCTCGGCGTCCGCGACCGGGCCCAGGCGGCGCAGGTCGCCGGCTTCGCCGACGGGGTCATCGTGGGCTCGGCGTTCGTCAGCCGCCTCCTCGACGCCGAGGACGCCGGGGCCGGGATCGCCGCGGTGCGGGACCTGGCCGCGGACCTGGCCGCCGGGGTGCGCGAACCCGCCTAATCTCACACCTGGGACATCGCGCCCCAGGACACATCCTCGTTACAATGCACACGGAGCCCTGAGCAGCGAGCGCTCAGCAAGCCCACCGCAGGGCCAATGTCGTCCCGACCCGCATGTGCACAGACAGATGGCGGACCGGACGACAGGAGTATTGATGGCGCCTGCGGCCCACCCCGGAACCGGGGGGCTCTACGACAGCCGTTTCGAGCACGACGCCTGCGGCGTCGGCTTCGTCGCCGACCTGTCCGGGCGGCGCGGCCACGGCGTCGTGACCCAGGCCCTCACCGTGCTGCGCAACCTGGATCACCGGGGCGCCAAGGGCAGCGACCCGGATACCGGCGACGGAGCCGGCATCCTGACCCAGATCCCGGACGAGATGTTCCGCGCCGTCACCGGGTTCGGGCTGCCGGAGCCCGGGGCTTACGCGGCCGGGATGGTGTTCCTGCCCGCCGCGGCGGCCGACCGGGCCCGCGCGATGGCCGCCGTCGAGCGGATCGCCGCGCTGGAAGGCCTGCTGGTCCTGGGCTGGCGCGACGTCCCGCACGACCCGGACCGGTGCGGCCTGGGCGCGCGGCAGGTGCTGCCGCACCTGGCGCACCTGTTCGTCGCCTCGGCCCGCGGCGACCGCGGCCTGGCCCTGGACCGGCGGGCGTTCTGCCTGCGCAAGCGCGCGGAGCACGAGGCGGCGGCGTACTTCGCGAGCCTGTCGTCGGCGACGATCGTCTACAAGGGGATGCTCACCGCGCTGCAGCTCGAGCAGTTCTACCCGGACCTGTCCGATCCCCGGTACGCCTCGGCGCTGGCCCTGGTGCACTCCAGGTTCTCCACGAACACGTTCCCGTCCTGGCCGCTGGCCCACCCGTACCGGTTCATCGCGCACAACGGCGAGATCAACACGATCCGCGGCAACCGCAACTGGATGCGCGCCCGCGAGGCACTGCTGGCCACCGAGCTCATCGAGCCCGACGCCGACGGGCGGGGGATCGAGCGGCTGCTGCCGATCCTGGACGAGTCGGCCAGCGACTCGGCGAGCTTCGACGCCTGCCTGGAGCTGCTGCACATGGGCGGCCGGCCGCTCCCGCACGCGGTGCTGATGATGATCCCGGAGCCCTGGGAGAACCACGAGCAGATGGATCCCGCGCTGCGGGCCTTCTACCGGTTCCACGCGACGCTGATGGAGCCGTGGGACGGGCCGGCGCTGATCGCGTTCACCGACGGGACCGTGATCGGGGCCGTGCTGGACCGCAACGGGCTGCGGCCCGGCCGGTACTGGGTGACCGGCGACGGGCTGGTCGTGCTGGCCAGCGAGGTCGGCGTGCTCGACATCGATCCCGCCGCCGTGGTCCGCAAGGGCAGGCTGCAGCCGGGCCGGATCTTCCTGGCCGACACCTCGGCGGGCCGGATCATCGAGGACGAGGAGGTCAAGTCGCAGCTCGCGGCCGAGCACCCGTACCGGGACTGGCTGGACGCCGGGCTGCTGCACCTCGACGGCCTCCCCGACCGCGCCGGCGACAAGGACCTGGCGCGCTACCGGGGCCAGACCCTGGCCACGCGGCAGCAGCTGTTCGGGTACACCGAGGAGGAGCTGCGGGTGATCCTGGCGCCCATGGCCCGCACCGGCGGCGAGCCGCTCGGGTCCATGGGCACCGACACGCCCGTGGCCGCGCTGTCCGACCGGCCGCGCCTGATCTTCGACTACTTCACGCAGCTGTTCGCCCAGGTAACCAACCCGCCGCTGGACGCGATCCGGGAGGAGCTCGTCACCTCCCTGGCGTCGACCACCGGCCCGGAGAAGAACCTGTTCGCTCCCGGCCCGGCGTCCTGCCGCCAGATCGTCCTGCCCTACCCGGTGATCAGCGACATCGACCTCGCCAAGATCATCCACATCAACGACGACGGCGACCTGCCCGGCTTCGCCGTCCACATCGTGGACGGCCGGTACCCGGTCGCGGACGGCGGGGCCGGGCTGCGCCGGCGGCTTGAGGAGATCCGGGCCGAGGTGTCCGCCGCCATCCAGGGCGGCGCCCGCCTGATCGTGCTGTCGGACCGGGCCAGCCCGGGGGGCCGGGCCGCGCGCCACGGCCGTCCCGGCCTGGGGCCCCCCGCCGCCCCGCGCGACGCCGCGCCGATCCCGTCGCTGCTGCTCACCGGCGCGGTGCACCACCACCTGATCCGGGAACGGACCCGGACCAGGGTCGGCCTGATCGTGGAGGCCGGCGACGCGCGCGAATGTCACCACATCGCCCTGCTGACCGGGTACGGCGCGTCCTGCGTGTGCCCTTACCTGGCCATCGAGTCGGTCGAGGACATAGTCCGCAGCGGGGCGCTGGACGGGATCACCACCCGGCAGGCCGTGGCCAACCTGATCAAGGCGCTCGGCAAGGGCCTGCTGAAGATCATGTCCAAGATGGGCGTGTCCACGGTCGCGTCCTACACCGGCGCCCAGATCTTCGAGGCGATCGGGATCGGCGACGAGGTCATCGAGTCCTGCTTCGCCGGGACCTCGTCGCGCCTGGGCGGGGTCGGCTTCGACGAGCTGGCGGCCGAGAGCGCGGCGCGGCACGCCCGCGCGTTCCCGCCGCGCGGCGCGCGGCCCGCGCACCGCAGGCTTGAGACCGGCGGCGAGTACCAGTGGCGGCGCGAGGGCGAGCCGCACCTGTTCAGCCCCGAGACCGTGTTCAAGCTGCAGCACGCGACGCGCAGCCGGCAACGGGAGATCTTCGCCGAGTACACCCGGCTGGTGGACGACCAGGCGGCGCGGCTGATGACGCTGCGCGGCCTGCTGCGCATTCGCGGCCTTGACGACGCCGGCCTGCGTTACGACTCCAATGCCTTTGACTTTGGCTCCAGGCCGCCCGTGCCCATCGAGGAGGTCGAGCCGGTGTCGGCCATCGTGGCGCGGTTCTCCACCGGCGCGATGTCGTACGGCTCGATCTCGGCCGAGGCGCACCAGACGCTGGCGATCGCGATGAACCGCCTCGGCGGCAGGTCCAACACCGGCGAGGGCGGGGAGGACCCGGACCGCTACGCCCCCGACCCCAACGGTGACCTGCGCCGGTCGGCCATCAAGCAGGTGGCCAGCGGCCGGTTCGGCGTGACCAGCGAGTACCTGGTCAACGCCAGCGACCTGCAGATCAAGATGGCGCAGGGCGCCAAGCCGGGGGAGGGCGGCCAGCTGCCCGGGCACAAGGTGTACCCGTGGATCGCCCGGACCAGGTACTCCACCCCCGGCGTCGGCCTGATCTCGCCGCCGCCGCATCACGACATCTACTCGATCGAGGACCTCGCCCAGCTCATCCACGACCTGAAGAACGCCAACCCGGCCGCGCGGGTGCACGTCAAGCTCGTCGCCGAGGTCGGGGTCGGCACCGTGGCCGCTGGCGTGTCCAAGGCCCACGCCGACGTCGTGCTGATCTCCGGCCACGACGGCGGCACCGGGGCCGCGCCGCTGACCAGCATCAAGCACGCGGGCGCCCCGTGGGAGCTCGGGCTGGCCGAGACCCAGCAGACGCTGCTGCGCAACGGGCTGCGGGACCGGATCGTGGTCCAGGTCGACGGGCAGATGAAGACCGGCCGCGACGTGATCGTCGCGGCGCTGCTCGGCGCCGAGGAGTTCGGCTTCGCCACCGCGCCGCTGGTGGTGGCCGGGTGCGTAATGATGCGGGTCTGCCACCTGGACACCTGCCCGGTCGGCGTCGCCACCCAGAACCCGCAGCTGCGCCAGCGGTTCACCGGCCGCCCGGAGTTCGTGGTGACGTTCTTCGAGTTCCTCGCCGAGGAGGTGCGTGAGTACCTGGCCCGGCTCGGCTTCCGCACCCTGGCCGAGGCCGTCGGGCGGGCCGACCTGCTGGACACGGCGGCCGCGGTCGAGCACTGGAAGGCGGCCGGGCTCGACCTCGCCCCGGTGCTGCACGTGCCCGAGCTGGCGCCGGGGGCCGCCCGGCACCAGGTCACCGCCCAGGACCACGGCCTGGACCGCGCGCTCGACAACACGCTGATCCAGCTCGTCGAGGGGGCGCTGGCCGACGGGAGCCCGGTCACGCTGGAGCTGCCCGTGCGCAACGTCAACCGGACGGTCGGGACGATGCTCGGCTACGAGGTGACTCGCCGGTGGGGCGGGGTGGGCCTGCCCGACAATACGATCGACATCTCGTTCCGCGGCTCGGCTGGCCAGTCGTTCGGCGCGTTCCTGCCCCGCGGCGTGACCCTCCGGCTGGCCGGCGACGCCAACGACTACCTCGGCAAGGGGCTGTCCGGCGGGCGGATCATCGCCGCGCCCGACCCCGGCGCGACGTTCACCGCCGAGCAGCAGGTCATCGCGGGCAACGTGATCGGCTACGGCGCGACCGGCGGCGAGATGTTCCTGCGCGGCGTGGTCGGCGAGCGGTTCTGCGTGCGAAACTCGGGCGCGACCGCGGTGGTCGAGGGAACCGGCGATCACGGCTGCGAGTACATGACCGGCGGGCGGGTGGCCGTGCTCGGGCCGGTGGGCCGGAACTTCGCCGCCGGCATGTCCGGCGGCATCGCCTACCTGCTCGATCCCGACCCGGGACGGGTGAACATCGAGATGGTCGACCTCGAGCCGCTCGACGCCGATGACGCCTCGTTCCTCCAGGACCTGGTCGAGCGGCACCACGCCGAGACCGGCTCCGCGGTCGCGGTCCGCCTGCTGGCCGACTGGGCCTCGGCGCTTGACCGGTTCGGGAAGGTGATGCCGAAGGACTACAAGCGGGTCCTGGCCGCGGCGCGGCGCGCCGAGCGCGACGGGCTCGACGTGAACGAGGCCGTCATGGCCGCGGCGCGGGGCTGAGGGGGTTCGTCGATGGCGGATCCCAAGGGCTTCCTGACCACGCCGCGGCAGACCCCGGCGCGGCGCCCGGTCGACGTCCGGATCCAGGACTGGCGCGAGGTGTACACGGAGTTCTCCCGCAGGGAGCTGGAGCGGCAGGCCGGGCGGTGCATGGACTGCGGCATCCCGTTCTGCCATAACGGCTGCCCGCTGGGGAACCTGATCCCGGAGTGGAACGACCTGGTCTGGACCAGCGACTGGCGGGCCGCGGCCGAGCGGCTGCACGCGACCAACAACTTCCCCGAGTTCACCGGGCGGCTGTGCCCCGCGCCGTGCGAGTCCGCGTGCGTACTCGGGATCAACGCCGACCCGGTGGCGATCAAGCAGGTCGAGGTGGAGATCATCGACCGGGCATGGGCCGAGGGCTGGGTCCCGCCGCAGCGGGCCACGGCGGCCGCTGTCGCGGCGGGCCGCCGGGTCGCGGTGGTGGGGTCCGGCCCGGCTGGGCTGGCCGCGGCGCAGCAGCTCACCCGGGCCGGTCACGCGGTGACCGTGTACGAGCGTTCGGACCGGCCCGGGGGCCTGCTGCGTTACGGGATTCCCGAGTTCAAGCTGGAGAAGCGGCACCTGGACCGGCGGCTGGTGCAGATGCTGGCCGAGGGAACGGTGTTCCGGTGCGGTCTCGAGGTCGGCGTCGACCTGCCGGTGGAGGAGCTACGCGACTCGTGCGATGCGATCGTGCTCGCGGGCGGCGCCGCCGTGCCGCGCGGGCTGCCGGTGCCCGGTTCTGACCTAGCTGGCATCCACCAGGCGATGGAGTACCTGCCGCTGGCCAACCGCGCGGTGGCCGACGGGCTGACCGGCGCCCGGGACGGCCGTTCCGTGCCGGCATCGCCGGCCCGCGGGCCGGCGATCTCGGCGGCGGGCCGCCACGTG
>DASYXX010000024.1:0-10062 GCA_035934395.1 Streptosporangiaceae bacterium | reverse complement strand
TACCACTACAACACCATGCGCTACCGGGTGACCAAGCTGGAGCGGATGCTGGGCGAGTTCGTCGACGACGCGGCCGCGTCGCTGCGGATCGGGGTGGCCGTCGAGATCCTGCGCATGTACGAGATCTCGGGCGACACGCTGCAGACCCTGCTATAGGTCCGCTGCCCCCAGGGCTTGCAGGTCTCGTTCGGCGTACAGGCGGTGCTCCCATTCCTCGTTGAGGATGCAGAGCAGACACTGTCGTACCGGGAAGCTGCGGGACGGCGGCCAGCCGGGCCCTTCGATGGGTTCGGTGAGGTTGTCCAGCGACGTGCCGGTCAGGCCCTCGATGACCTGGCGCACGGTGGACATCCGGTCGCGGCGCAACTCGAGCACGATGTCCAGCGACGGCCGCGCCTCGCGGTCGCGGGGCACCCCCGGCGTGTCGGGCATCTCGTCCCACGGCAGGGACAGCGAGTCCCACGGCGACGGGTCGCCGAGTATCGCCCGCCTGACCCAGCAGTCAGTGGCGAACACCAGGTGCCGTAGCGTCTCGATGAACGACCATTCGCCGCCGACCGACTCGTGCAGCAGCTCGGGCGGCAGGCAGCGGGCCCGTTCGACGGTCTCGCCCCAGAGCCGTTCGAGGACGTCCCACGCCTCGCGGAAGCCGTGCGGATCTGCCGGGCGCATCTTGGCCCGGTCGGGATATCGCCGGTCGAGCTCGGCGTTGACCAGCGGCCCGATGTCGACGCCGTTGATCGTCACGTTCTCGATCTCGCCGTAGATGTCGACGCCGAGCAGCAGGGCTCCCCGCATCACGACGCCGCTCAGGTCGACGCCGCGGAGCTGGGCGCCGGTCAGGTCGACGGCGCGGAGCTGGGCACCGCTCAGATCAACGCGCTCGAACCGGGAGTCACGCAGATCGGCACGAACAAAGTCAGCCATGCGACGACGCTAGCGTCAGGTGCCGACGATCCGTGGCCTGGACGGTGCTTGCGAGGATGGGATCAGGATCGCCCGCACGATCTTGTTCGCTGCGACCGCCTGGATGCTTACTCAGGCTCAGGGACGTAGTGGCGGCTTTGGTCGGCTGGGTCGACCCACACGCGCATGACGACGCGGGTGGTGGGGTCGCGGGACAGTTCGTCGGTCGGCACCCACCCGGCGCCGGGCTTAGCCGCGTGGGCGTGCCCGCGCTTGCGCGGGCGCCTGACGGGAGCCGGGCCGCCGCCGAGCGGCCCTGCGATCTGCGGGAGGTCGGCGACAGCCAGGGCCGCGTCCTCAGCGTACTCGGCGGCCAGGACGATGCCCACCCGGCGGTTCAGCTCGTCGAGGTCGAGCACGCCCAGGGCGTAATGCTCCCGCAGCACGCCGACCAGGCGCTCCCGGTCGGCGTCACGGGCCAGGTGCCTCGGCCCGCCGGGGGGCGTGGCCGGCACGGCTACTCGCTGGGCCGGACGACGACCGCGGTGCCGTAGGCCACGATCTCCGTGAGCTGCTGGCCGATCTCGGAACCGTCAAACCGCATGGCGATGATGGCGTTGGCGCCGAGCAGCCGGGCGTTATCGATCATGCGGTCGATCGCGTGCCGTCGGCTGTCCTCGAGCAGCTCGGTGTACTGGGACACCTCGCCCTGCCGCAGCGCTTTGAAGCCCGCGGCCACGCCCTTGGCAAAGCCCATGCTGCGCACGACCAGGCCGAACGCGACGCCCAGGTCCCGCTCGACCGTCATGCCTCGCAGCTCGAGCGCGGTGGTGACCGGGAAGCCCGCGGAAGAAGGTTGGCTCATAGCTCTCATCCTAGGATCGTCCGGGCAGGTCGACGCGGGTTGCCGCTACCTGCGCGTGTGCGGCTGACAGTCTGCCACGCTGGTAACCGTGGAAGCCACGCGACAGCAGGCGGGCGCGACCATCCCGGATCCCGCGCTGGTGGTGCTGGTCGGACCCTCGGGGTCAGGCAAGTCCGCCTGGGCGGCCGAGCGGTACCGGCCGCAGGAGGTGGTCTCGTCCGACCAGCTGCGCGGCGTGGTGGGCAGCGGCGAGCACGATCTCGACGCGTCGGCCGACGCGTTCGCGCTGCTGGACCACATCATCGCCGCCCGGGTGCGCCGGGGCCTGACCACGGTCATCGACACGCTGGGCCTCGACCAGGCCCGGCGCCGGGGCTACCTGGAGCTGGCCCGGCAGAGCCGGATGCCGGCGGTCGCCGTGCTATTCCACACCGACGGGCCGGAATGCCGCCGCCGGAACCGCGCCCGCGGCCGCCCCGTGCCCGCGGCCGTGCTCGACGGCCAGCTGCGGCGGATGCGGGCCGTGGCCGCGGAGATCCCGGCGGAGGGCTGGGACATCGTGCTGGCGGCCGACGCGGCCGACCCCGCGCACCCCGAGCCCTCGCACACTCCCGGCGCCCGGAGCGCCGTTCGCGAGCAGCAGCAGCGCCCGGTGCAGCTGGGCTTCGTGCTGCAGATCTCGAGGTTCGGCTGGAAGGACGAGCAGGCGGGCCCGGCCGACTGGCTCGCCTCGGTGGCGCGCAACGCCGCCCAGGCCGGCCTGCAGGGGATCGCGCTGATGGATCACCTGATCCAGATCCCGCAGGTCGGCCGGGCGTGGGAGCCGATCCCGGAGCCCTGGGTGACGCTCGGCATGCTGGCGGGCCTCGAACCGGATCTGCGCCTTGGCTCTCTGGTGACGCCGGTGACGTTCCGCGCCCCGGGGATCCTGGCCAAGACCGTGGCGACCCTGGACGCGCTCAGCGGCGGCCGGGCGTTCTGCGGCATCGGCGCGGGCTGGTGGGACCGCGAGCACGCGGCCTTCGGGCTGCCGTTCCCGCCCGCGCCCGAACGGCTCGACCAGCTGGAGTCGGCCATCGAGACGCTGCGCGCGCTCTGGCTGCCGGGCACCAAGGCTTACCGCGGCGAGCGGGTCTCGCTGCCGGAGACCACCTGCTACCCGCGCCCGGTCTCGCGGATCCCGATCATCGTCGGCGGGGGCGGTGAGAAGCGCACGCTGCGCATCGCGGCCACGCTCGGCGACGGCTGCAACCTGCCCTCAGACACCGCCACCCTGGACCGCAAGCTGGCCGTGCTGCGCCGGCATTGCCTTGATATCGAACGTGACCCGGCGGAGGTGGCGGTCACGGTGCTGGACATCCCGGTCATCGGCCGTGACCGCGAGCACGCCGGATCGATCGTGGAGCGGTTGCGCGGCAGAACCGCCGCTGCGGTGTTCGCGCAGCGGCATCACGCCGGCACCGCCGCCGACCACATCGGCAGGTACCGGCTGCTAGCCGAGCGGGGCGTCAGCACGGTGTTCGTATCCCTGCCGGACCTGAAGAGCCCCGACGACGTGCTGCGCCTGGCCCCGGTGGCCGCGGCCTTCACCTGATCTCTAGGCGGCCGTATCCCGCCGCCGCCCGAAGACGAAGTACGAGAGGGGGATGAGCCCGGCCGAGTTGACCAGCATCGCCGCGGCCCACATCCGCCTCGAGCCCCGCACCTGGCTGGCCGGACGGCGCTTCAGGTCGACCAGCACGGCTGCCTTGAGGCCGGCCTCGACCACCGCGGCCGCGATGATCAGCTTGCGGCTGCCGTCGCTGAGATCGCTCCACCTTCGGGCCATGTCTGCCTCCTCGGGACGGGACCGCTGCGAACGGTACCCGAGCATAGCCTCGGCATCGTCGTGTCGGCTGGGGCGCGAAACGTGCACAATAGTCAGGGAAGGGGCGCTTCCGGGGAAGTTACGGGGGTACCGATGAGCCAGTGGGATGCGCCCGGCGCCGCGGCGGGCCGAGGCGACGACGGTAATGACGACGGTAATGGTGAGAGCAGGGACGCCGCAGGTGGCCAGACGGCCCAGCCGGGCGCCGCACCTGGAGACGCCACGTTAAACCTGCCGCCGAGCCCACCGCAGGGATACGGCCAGCAGGCATATCCCCCGCCCGGACAGGGCCAGCCCGGCTATGGCCCGCAAGGATACGCCCCGCAGGGATACGGCCAGCAGGGATACGGCCAGCAGGCCAACCCGCAGCCCGGCTACCCCCAGCCCGGTTACCCCCAGCCCGGCTACCCCCAGCCCGGCTACCCGCAGCCCGGCTACCCGCAGCCCGGCTACCCGCAGCCGGGACAAGACCAGGTCGGCTACGGCCCGCAGGGGTATGCCCAGCCTGCGCCGCCGCAGCCTGGGTACCAGCAAGCGCCGTACGGGGATGCTCCCGCACCGTCCGCATACCCTGGGCCCGCCGGCGGCTATCCGGGATACGGCGGTCAGGCCGCTGTGCAGCCCGGGTACCCGCCATATCCGGCTTACCAGTACCCAACGCCCCGGCGCCGCACCTGGCTGCGGGCTGCGCTCGGCGGCGGCGCGGCCGTCGTGCTAGCGCTGATCCTCGTGGGCGTACTCGTGCCGAGAAGCTCGCACCACATGGTCGTCCCGCCGCCGCAGACCGCCGGAGGCCTCAAACGCGACCCGCAGCTGGAGAAGTTGGTCACGAACGCCGACGTGCGCCGGCTGGAAACCGACATCAGCAGGAACGGCGCGCACGCGTCCGCGGTTGCCGTGGCCATCTACGATCAGTCGGGCAACTCGTTCGCCGCGGTTCCAGGTCCGCGGGCGGTCCTCTACGTCGGCGTCGCCGGCGACTTCGACCCGCAGAAGCTCCTCACCAGCTTCAGGGCCGACAACAGTAACGTGCGGACGATCTCACCCGGACCGGGCGGAGGCAGCGGGGTCTGCGGCCGCTCGAACTCCAACGGGGATCCTGAGTGCTACTGGATCGATCGGGACATGGTGGGAGTGCTCGACAACATCAGCGGTGACGAGCAGCTCTCACAGCTCGCTGGGCAATTGCAGAGCATGCGTCCCGTGCTGGAGAAGTAGCTCTCACTAGGATGCCGCCCATGCGCGCAGTGATCGCGGAGAGACATGGCGGGCCGGACGTCCTCACGGTGGTGCAGCGCGACGCGCCCGCCCCCGGTTCCGGGCAGCTGCTGGTGGATGTGGCGGCAGCTGGCGTCAACTTCGCTGACATCTACCGCCGCGAGGGCCGGCCGCCCTACAGCGGCGAGGTGCCGTACGTGCCCGGCATGGAGGGCGCGGGCACCGTGGCGGCCGCCGGCCCGGACGCCGACGGGCCAGGCGTAGGGGACCGGGTCGCGTGGACCGGCGCGGCGAGCTACGCGGAGCAGGTGATCGTGCCCGCCGGCCAGGCGGTCCCCGTCCCCGACGACGTCGACCTCGAAGTCGCGGCGGCCGTCCTGCTGCAGGGCATGACCGCGCACTACCTGTCGAACGACACGTATCCGGTCGCCGAGGGCGACCCCGTCGTGGTGCACGCGGCGGCGGGCGGGGTCGGCCTGCTGCTCACGCAGATGATCGCCGCGCGCGGGGGCGTGGTGATCGCGACGACATCGAGCCCGGAGAAGGCGGAACTCGCCCGGGAGGCGGGAGCGCGCCACCTCGCCGACTACGGGAACTTCGGCGCCGTGACCCGCGAGGTCACCGGCGGCGCCGGCGCCGCGGCCGTGTACGACGGGGTCGGGCAGGCAACGTTCGACGCGAGCCTGGCCGCCCTTCGCCCCCGCGGGTACATGGTGCTGTACGGCGCGGCCAGCGGGCCGGTTCCGCCCGTGGATCCGCTGCGCCTCCTTGCCGGCGGCTCACTGTTTCTCACCCGCCCGACGCTGGGGAGTTACATAGCGACACCGGATGAGCTCCGGCACCGCGCCGATGACCTGTTCCGCTGGATCCGGGAGGGCACGCTGACCGTGCGCATCGGCGGCAGGTACCCGCTCGACCAGGCGGCCCGCGCGCACGAGGACCTCGCCGGGCGACGCACCACCGGCAGCATCATCCTGCGGGTCCGGTGACCGCCCGGGCCGGCTAGCGGATCTGGGCCGTCCGCCGGATCTGCGCCAGCGCGTCCTTGCGACGCTGCCCGGTGAGCCGGTCGATGAACAGCACGCCGCGCAGGTGGTCGGTCTCGTGCTGCAGGGCCCGGGAGAGCCCGCCGGAGCCGGCGACCGTGACCGGGTCGCCGTGACGGTCGACACCGGTGACGACGGTGTGCATCGCCCGCGGCGTCTCGGCGGCCAGGCCGGGGATGGACAGGCAGCCCTCGAGCCCTTCGTACTCGCCGCTGGTCTCGACCACGACCGGGTTGAGGATGTACCCGTGCTGGCCGTCGACGTTATAGGAGAACGCGGCAAGGCTTACGCCGATCTGCGGGGCGGCCAGGCCCGCTCGCCCCGGCAGCAGGACGGTGTCCATGAGGTCGTCGACCAGCCGCCCGGTGGCGTCATCGAAGCGGGTCACGGGATCGCACTCGGTGCGGAGCACGGGATCGCCGAGCAACCGCAGTGGCTGGACCGTCACGGGCTCCGGTCCGTTCCGGCACAGGCGGCCGTGGCGGAGGTCGACGGCGTGCCGCCGTCCGCCGCGACGGCCGCGCCCTTGTGGCCGGCGAGCTTGCCGATCCGGTCCAGCACCATGTCGTGCCAGCGCAGTTCGGTCGCGATCCTGGCCATGGCGTGCTCGATGATCAGGTCGTCGGCGGGCCCCTGGTCGGGCCAGGCGTGCGCGCGGACGCGGGCGAAGACCGCGGCCCGGCCGGACAGCGCCTGGCGGCGGCTGGCGAAGTATCCGCGCAGCGTGTCCTCGTCGAGGTCGGCGCTCATGGCCAGCGCGAGGTCGACCGGGTCAGGGCGCATGGTCACCTCGCGCAGCGCCTCTTCCCGCAGCGCCGTCAGCTCCCTGCGCCCCTCGCAGGTGATCGCGTAGACCGTCCGTTCGGGCAGGTTGCCCTGCTGCTCGGTGCGGACGGGCTCGATCAGCCCTTCGGCCTCCAGCCGATGCAGCGCCGAGTAGAGCGACCCCGGCTTCACCTCGGACCAGAGCTCGGTGCGGTCGATGCGCGCGTCGCGGCGGATCTGGTGGCCGTACATGGGGCCATGGCGGGCGAGCGCGCTCAGCACGAACAGGCGGGTGGGGTTCACACGGCTAGTAAATCACGAGCGCTCAAATTTGAGCGCTTGGACGGGGCCGGGTCAGCGCTTGGACGGGGCCGGGTCAGCGCCTGGACGGGGCCGGGTCAGCGCCTAGACGGGGCCGCGGGTTTCCTATGCCGCGAAATGCCGTGCCCGGTCACGACGCAGATCCCGAGATGCCCGCGGCATGGCATCCTTACGGTCTTTAATGGATCACGAAGTGCCGCGAAGGGATCGCGATATGAGGTGCTCTGATGCCAGTTCGTCGGGTGGCCCGGCACCGGGCGCCCCGATCGCGCCGCCGGAGCGTGGGTGCGATCTGCGCCCTGCTGCTGGTCCCTGCGACGGCGGTCGCGGCCGTCTTCGTCGTCAGGAGCCAAGGGGTCACGCCGACCGGCCTTACCGCGGCCGGCCATCCGCGGGCCGGCTCAGCGCGGGCTGGCACTGCGTCTAGCCCGGCACAGACCGTCAGCACGGCGGGCACCCGGAGCGGGCACCTTCCCCCTGGCTCCGGGCGCGCGGCCGGGCGTGACCGGCCGACGGCCCGGCCCCAGGCCACGCCGTCCCCGAACCCCGGCCGGAGCGCGAGCCCCGACGGGAATGCGAGCCCCGGCGCAAGCCCGAGCCCGCAGGGAAGCACGCCGCCGGGCCAGCTCGCCGTGGCCACGCAGGTGCTGGCGCTGATCAATCAGGCGCGCGCGCAGGCCGGCCTGCCCCTGTACTCGTTCAGCCGTGGGCTCGACCGCAGCGCCGGCGCCCACAACGCGCTGATGGCGGCGGGCTGCGGGTTGTCGCACCAGTGCCCTGGTGAGCCGCCGCTCGGCACCCGGGAGACCGATGCCGGCGTGACCTGGACAGCTGCCGGAGAGAACATCGGGGAAGGCGGGCCAGTGCCCGACACCTCCGCGGGCATCGCGCAGATGGCGGTCGCCCTCACACAGGACATGCTGAACGAGAAGCCGCCGGACGACGGGCACCGCCTCAATATCCTCAGCAGTTCCTTCCAGCTCATCGGCATCGCCGTGTTCCGGGACAGCTCCGGCACCGTCTGGATGACCCAGGACTTCGCGAACTAACGGCCGGAAGTGCCGCACGGTGGTCGCTTCTGCTCTGGCGCGGCCGAGTTGGAGTGGGGTCGATGGCCCGCCGACCACCTTCTATGGGGGTGGACGGCCCATCGACCCCATAGCCAGCCGCGCGGAAGCCGCGAGTCGGGCCGACGGGCCCGCGGGGTGTGGCCGGCGGCGGCGGCATCGTTCCAGTTCCCGCGGGGCGTGCGCCCGGCGCACCAGGTCGAGGAGCGGTCAGCCTCGGCAACGGCGGCGCGGGAATGCCGGTGATCGGCCGCAGCCAGGCGCAGGCGCTGACCAGCCTCGACGGGGTCATATTCGGCGTACGGTGACGCCCGGGCCTGAGCTTCCACCACGCGCCAGGCGCTGCCTTCCCCGGCCGCAGGTTCCGCGGTCCGGGAGACGGCCTCGTCGGAAGGGCATCACCCCGGCGGGCCGGAGCCGCCGGGCCCGGCGTCGCCACTTCCGTTATGGACGCTTTTAATACATTTCTGTGGTGGGAATAGCACGGCGGCCAGGTTGTTGCACTGAGTGCACCTAGGAGGGGACGGCAGGCCGCCCCGCCGTATCGGCCAGAGCGGATCACAGGCCGCCTATTCATGGGCTCGAGCCTGGGCCCTGCGCCGCCGGATCGCGTAAGCCCCGTCCGCTGACCGCGAACAGTCTCCGGAACAAACGGAGGCCCACTTCGCTTGACAGGTGTAATCAAGTAACAGCTACCAGGGAAGTGACCTGATGAGCGAGATCCTCTCTCTGCCGGTTCTGCCGCTCGATGACAGTGTCGTGCTGCCGACGATGGTGGTCCCGGTGGAGATCAGCGACGCCGAGGTTCGCGCGGCCATCGAGGCGGCTCGGGTGTCGGCTTCCGATAAGGCTGGCGATGCCAGGCCTCAGCTGCTGCTGGTGCCGCGGATCGGCGGGAAGTACTCCCCGGTGGGGACGCTGGGGGTGGTGGAGCAGACCGGCCGGCTGCCCAGCGGCGAGCCCGCGGCGGTGATCCGCGGCCTGTCGCGGGTGCGGATCGGCACCGGGACGGTGGGGCCGGGCGCGGCGCTGTGGGTCGAGGGGACGGTCGTGGACGAGCCGCCCGCCACCGCGCGGGCGCAGGAGCTGGCCCGGGAGTACCGGGGGATCGCCGCGGCGATCTTGCAGAAGCGCGGCGCGTGGCAGGTGGTGGAGATGCTGGCGAGCATCACCGACCCGTCGGCGCTGGCTGACAGCGCGGGGTATGCGAGCTACCTGACGCTGGAGCAGCGCAAGGAGCTGCTGGAGACCGTCGACCCCGAGCGGCGGCTGGAGCGGCTGGCCGGCTGGGCCCGCGACGCGCTGGCCGAGCTGGACGTGGCCGAGACGATCCAGAACGACGTGCGTGAGGGCATGGAGAAGCAGCAGCGGGAGTTCCTGCTGCGCCAGCAGCTCGCGGCGATCCGCAAGGAGCTCGGCGAGCTGACCGGAGCGCCAGGCACCGAGGAGGAGGACTACCGGGCCCGGATCGAGGCGGCGAACCTGCCGGAGAAGGTGGAGGAGGCGGCGGTCAAGGAGGCGGCCAGGCTGGAGCGCAGCTCCGACCAGTCGCCGGAGGCGGGCTGGATCCGCACCTGGCTGGACACGGTGCTGGAGATCCCGTGGAACACCCGGACCGACGACGCCTACGACATCGCCGCTGCGCGGGCGGTGCTGGACGCCGACCACGCCGGGCTGGACGACGTGAAGGACCGGATCATCGAGTACCTGGCGGTGCGCAAGCGCCGCGCGGACAAGGGCCTGACCCTGGTCGGCGGTCGCCGCAGCGGCGCGGTGCTGGCGCTGACCGGCCCGCCCGGCGTCGGCAAGACCTCGCTGGGCGAGTCGGTGGCCCGGGCCATGGGCCGGCGGTTCGCCCGGGTGGCGCTGGGCGGGGTCCGGGACGAGGCCGAGATCCGCGGGCACCGGCGCACCTACGTCGGCGCGCTGCCGGGCCGGATCGTCCGCGCGGTCCGCGAGGCGGGGTCGATGAACCCGGTGATCTTGCTGGACGAGGTGGACAAGCTC